>JBDSUZ010000388.1:0-2512 GCA_039927395.1 Saprospiraceae bacterium
TGCGATTCCTGCACTTTGAATTGCAATAGCTTGCCACTGGCTTCAGCTGAGATGATAGTTTCTTCTGCTTCAAATACTCCCGATGCCGTATTGAGATCCGGAGCTTTTTTGCAGGAAATGATCGAAAGAACAGCGAGAATCAATAGTGTATTTTTCATTTAGGATTAGTTTGTGGGGTAGCCATTTTGAAGAAATTGCAGCTGATATTGCAGTAAATGCATTCTGATTATGTGAACACTCATTTCCTCTCTAGCAAATTCTTCTGCATTTAATTCCTTGAGAAAGTCGGTGCTTGTAATGATTCCATTTTCCAATTGGATCGTGGCGGTTTCTTTTATTTGCTTGCGCAATGAAATGATTTGTTCGTCTTGTGCGATCAGCTCCTGATATTTCTGGTATTCAAGATTGGATTGTAACACTTGCTGGTCTAGGTTAAATTTGAATGTATTGTCCTGTTGATCTACCATCGATTGCTGCAGACGGATTATATTCTTGTCATGGTCTAGATTGTACCAATCACTGATGGTCCATTGGGTGCGCAGTCCGGCTAGATAGTAGGGGCGAAATGAGTTGTCGAGAAAATTGAGCCCTGGCTTGCCGAAACCAGCCTGAAGGAAAAATCCGACCTTCGGCATTTTCTTAGTTTTAAGCATTTCCGATTGCGCGGCGAAGTTTGATTTTTGCTTCTCAAATAGTAGCTGTTCTGGCCGCAATCCTACGCTCAATTCAGATTTTGATGATGGTAAGATCAACAAGGTGTTGCTGTCTATTTCGGTGGCTATAAATTTGGCCAATTGAGCCTTATTAATTCTTATTTGATAATTTAATTCTGTCTTTTTTTGGCTGAGGTGAATTTCTTCAGATTCTAGTATTGTCAGATTATTTTTGGATGCGGTACCGTATTTTATTGCTGCTGTAACCTTTGTCTTGGCGTTTTGGATATCAGATTCGGTAATCTTTATTTGCTTCAATTGTTCCTGTGCTAGCACTACGCCAAAGTACAATTGAATCACGCGCTGACGGACTTGGTATATTTCTACATTGACTTTTTGTTTTTCGACTTCAATCTGCGCGATTTGGATTTTCTCTTTCGCTTTGGAGATTCCTCCGTTGTATATATTTTGGTATAGATCTGTATACAATTTGTACTGATCCTTATCGGCAGATGGAATTTCCAGATTGGGTATGATATTCGGAATTCGAGTGACTTCAGATTGATAAGTGGCTTGGCCAATGATATTGATCTGTGGGTAATTTAAGCTGCGGTTATTTTCAGTTTGGCTTGCTTGTAGCTGATCCCAGAGTGCCTGTTGATTTTGCAAGGGATAGTTGGCATTTGCCTTCAATATGCAATCATCGAGTGTGAGCGACTGTTGCGCATTTCCCCTTGTGATGATAAGGACTAAGCTGCTTAGAATGATTAATCTGCTCAACATATTAGCGCTTGTTTTGATGATTGGATTCATGCCCGGGAACCTTCGTATTGATCATGGCATCAAACCATAGTGGTATCATTTGAAGTCTTTGCTGCATCAGTATTTGGAATGCTTCAGGGGGGATTTGACCTGCTATTTTGATAAGTGGACTAGCTGCAAATGGGAATACGATAAGACTCAGTAGATTTAGCAAGCAATTGATTGGGTGGATACCTTCTGGCGTCGCTTCCTGTATTTGCCTGAAAAAGGAAGTATTCAGCACCACTTCCTTGAGATTCATTTTTTGAGCCATTTCTTCTGGCCTTGCCTGAATTTCACCTAGCACGAACAGTGGTAGGTCAGGTATTTTCATAAATAGGGTTGTGTACTTCTCTGCGACGGTCTGTACTTTTTCGAGTAAGCTTGTTTTCTCATCTTGAAATGACTCCTTCAAGCCAGCCACAAACTGTTGCATGATCTCCAGCATGATGATGTCAAATAGCTTTTCCTTGCTCCTGAAGTAATAGTTGAGCAAAGCCAGATTTATGTCCGCAGCTTCGGCTATATCTCGAGTGCGAGTAGCAGAATAGCCTTTCTGCATAAAGATAGTTCTCGCAGCTTCTTTGATTTTGTCCTCCGTGGAGAGGTCGTCGGGCGTCTTTATTTTCTTGGCCAAGGGTTAAAATATTTCTGCAAAGTAAAGTTGTTTTTGTGATTTAAACAAGAGAATTAATCAAATGATTAAAAATGTACTTTCTCAGGGCCAATGAGGACAATTGGCCGACTGTCTGGACTGAGTCTTAATACAAATTGCTGCGGTCACGAAGGCTGAAATAGAAAATTTCAAACAAAGAGCCTTGTCTCCTTGTTGATTCAGCGTATTTTAGAGCATTATCTATACAAGTCCCCTATGTTATCAAGCAAAGTCGAAGCGGCACTCAACGCCCAAATTGGTTTAGAAGGTTATGCCTCATTTATCTATCTGGCCATGGCCTCTTGGTGTGATGCACAGAGCCTCGATGGTTGTACTAAGTATATGCGTCGTCAGAGTGACGAAGAACGCATGCATATGTTGAAGATATTTGATTACATATCAG
>JBDSUZ010000389.1:0-5790 GCA_039927395.1 Saprospiraceae bacterium
GCAAAATTTTATAGTCCCAAATATTCCTTGCTTCGATGATTCAATTGATTCTATTTGGCCCTCCCGGATCCGGAAAAGGTACACAAGCAGCCCGATTGGTGGATCAATTCCATTTGATACACATTTCAACTGGCGATCTATTTCGCTATGAGATCGGAAATGACACCGAATTGGGCATCTTAGCCAAGTCATACATGACTAAAGGCAATTTGGTTCCAGATTCTGTGACGATCGCTATGCTTCGCAAAAAAGTAGCAGCTCATCCAGATGCGAACGGTTTTATCTTCGACGGATTTCCCCGTACCATAGCCCAAGCTGAAGCATTAGATACTTTACTTTCAGAAAGTGATGACACTATCGACGCTTTGATCGCTCTGGAAGTTGATGAAGACGAGATCGTGAGCAGAATATTGAACCGCTCCTTGACTTCCAAGAGAGCTGATGATGGCAACGAGGCTATTATTCGCAAGCGAATCCACGTTTATCGCGATGAGACCACGCCCGTATTTGAATATTACGATGCAAAAGGCTTGTCGCATTCCATTAAAGGAACTGGTACTGTCGATTCGATCTATGACAAATTGCAAGGCATAGTAGTGCCATTGCTTGCAGCACAATCCGAGAACTAGCTTTCATTTTCGCTTCTTAGGTCATTTCTTTCCAATACAATCGGTTCGATAAGCAGCCAATTTATAGTCAAGGCCAGTTCGTCGATCCGTCCAAATTCCATTAATCTACTGTATTGAGCAGCGTTGGGGCGCATAGTACCTGACATTAAGTATCTTTGCAGATTCCTATACACAACTTATGTCCGATCAGAATTTTGTCGATTATGTAAAGATTTGTTGCCGCTCCGGCAAGGGTGGTGCGGGTTCAATGCATTTTTGGCGCGACAAATTAACAGCCAATGGTGGCCCCGATGGCGGCAATGGTGGCAGAGGCGGGCATATCATACTGCGCGGAAGTACCAACGTATGGACCCTACTCGCTTTGAAATACCGCAAGCACGTGCTAGGTACCGATGGAGAAAACGGTAGTAGCAACAATAGCACAGGCTCTGATGGAGCAGATGTGATCCTTGATGTGCCTCTGGGCACCGTCGCCAAGGACTTCGAAACAGGCGAAACATTGTTTGAAATCACTGAGGACGGTCAATCCTACATCATCGCCAAAGGCGGTAGAGGTGGTAAAGGAAATACTTTCTTCAAGACGCCAACTTTGCAGTCTCCAAGATTTGCTCAGCCCGGCGAGCCCGGTGTCGAGGAATGGAAAGTGCTCGAGCTAAAAGTACTTGCAGATGTTGGCTTAGTTGGATTTCCAAATGCTGGTAAATCCACATTCCTAGCTGCAGTTTCCGCCGCCAAACCAAAGATTGGCGATTACCCATTTACAACGCTTGTTCCCAATTTGGGAATTGTCTCATATCGGGACACTCGCTCATTTGTCGTAGCAGATATTCCCGGTATCATTGAGCACGCACATGAAGGCAAGGGCCTGGGCCTGCGCTTCTTGAGACATATCGAGCGCAATGCGGTGCTTCTGTTTATGGTCCCGGCTGATGATAAGAACATCAAGGAATCGTATCATATATTGCTCAACGAGCTGGCCATGTACAATCCTGAACTGCTTGACAAGCCCAGGGTACTTGCGGTGACCAAATGCGATCTGATCGATGCAGAATTGGAGCAGATGATCCGCGAAGACCTTCCCGAAAATATTGAAACAATGTTCATCTCGGCAGTAAGCGGACAAGGAATATTGCAGCTCAAGGATCTGTTGTGGAAAACCATCAACGGATAAGCCACTCTATGCAAGCGGATCAGCATCTGAAAGATTTGGCCACGAAATTTTGGGGAAATCCTCCAGACAAGATAGAGGCGCTAGCAAAAGCAGGTTCTGATAGAATTTACCATCGATTGAGTCTTGGTGCTCAAATGGCGATCAGCACCTTCAATCCCAACATTGCTGAAAACAAGGCTTTCATTTACCTGAGCAAGCATTTCCAATCTAAGGGAATACATGTGCCGGAGATATTAGCAGAATCAGGCGATGGGCTTTCCTATTTGCAATCTGATTTGGGCGATCGATCGCTATTTGATCATCTGCAGGCAAATGGATTTTCAGCGGCACTCCCATTTTATCAAAAGAGTCTCCTCCAATTGTCGGCGATGCAATTTCAGGGAACAAAAGCCATCGATCCCGATCAATTTTTTGCACGTCCGATCTTCGACCGTGTATCGATGCGTTGGGATTTGGACTATGCCAAATATTACTTCTTTAGATACTTCAACCCCGACCTCGACGAGAGCGCCTGGGAGCGAGACTGTGACACATTGCTCGATTGGTTGGAGACGGCGGAACGCAGTTGCTTTATGCATCGCGACTTTCAGTCACGCAACATAATGATTGCAGATGGTGAGACCTATTTCATCGACTTTCAAGGCGGCAGAATGGGACATCCGGCCTACGATCTTGCTTCGCTACTCTTGCAAGCACGAGCAGGACTAAGCGCTGAGCAGCGCAATGAATTACTTGAATACTATATTGCGCATGTAGCGACATTTTCGTCGCAATGGGCAGCTTCGATCCGCTACTATTATCCCGGCTTTGTGTGGTTGCGCGTGCTCCAGACCCTTGGATCCTACGGTTACAGAGGCATATTGCAGCAAAAGCCACATTTCCTATTGAGTCTCGATCCGGCTATCAAGCAAGCATCTCTTCTGACACAAATTGCAGCGCTGCCGTTCGATCTTTCCTACATACGCGAGCAATGCGCCCAACTCGAACAACATAAACCCTGGAAGAATGTCTGAACGCAGAAGGCTCAAAGTGCTCGTCACAAGTTTTACTTACAAATCAGGCATACCAGCCGATGAGTTGGGTCATGGTGGAGGATTCGTCTTTGACTGCCGTTTCATCCCAAATCCAGGCAGAGAGCAGCGATTTACAGAATTGACTGGCAGAGATTGGGAGGTGATTATATTTCTCGACGAAAATCCCATCATGCAGGAATTTCTCAGCAATGTCAAGGCCATTGTCGGACAAGCCGTTGCTACCTATGTTCAACGAGATTTTGAATTTCTCTCCATCCAATTTGGATGTACAGGTGGGCAGCACCGCTCCGTCTATTCTGCCGAAAAAATTGCCGAATTCATTCAGGCAAATTATCCAGTTGATATCACCTTGGAGCATCTACAGCAGAATATTGTGCGAGGCTGGGAGAGGAGTTATTTGAAGGGCGGAGGGTAGGTTAATACGGTTGAGGTTGAAAATCTTCAACCCAAACAATAGCATCGATCATTATTACTATTTGCTTAGATCTCTAAAATAGCGAATTAATTATGCCTTACAATCCCAAAATCCATCACCGCAGGTCAATTCGCCTGAAAGGATATGATTATTCGCGGGAAGGATTGTATTTCATTACCATTTGTTGTCAACACAGAGAATGTTTATTTGGCAAAATACAAAACGGTTTAATGGTATTAAACGATGCAGGAGAAATGGCAAATAAATCTTGGATGCAAATACCAGAACATTTCCCAAATGCGGTGTTGCATGAATACATTATAATGCCCAATCATATTCATGGAATTATTGAATTAATCCCGGTAGGGGTTGAAGATTTTCAACCCCTACCGGATGAAAATCCGCAACCCGCGCCTGAAAAACGCAATGAATTTCAAAATATGATACCCCGTTCAATCGGTTCGATTGTTAAAGGATTCAAAATAGGAGTCACAAAATGGTTTCGTCAAACAATGCCCAATGAATTTCCGCCAGAGCGCGTCGTGTGGCTGCGAAATTATTACGAAAGCGTTATAGGAACCGAGCATGCTTATAAGGCCATTTCCAGGTATATTATAAACAATCCTGCCAAATGGCAGGGGGATAAATTTTATGGAGTATGACAGTAGCCGAATTGATTGAAAAATTGAATGCCTTTCCACCTGATAGTATGGTTGTAACTGAAGGCTACGAAGAAGGTTTTGATAGTATAAAATCTGTTTCTGAAATTAGTTTAGTGGAAGCAGAAAGGAAGGAATGGTATCTGGGTAAATATGATAGACAATTTCCAGATACAAGTCTTGGCATTAAGGCGGTTTTCCTTAATGCAGAAACAAAATCTGAGGACAAATGAGTTGAAATCAGAGCAATTGTATGATTTGATGGATGTAAAACACGGTCAAACTTTTAGTGGCAAGTATTTTATTGATGAACCTAGAACTCGAGTTATCCACACATAGCATATGTTGAGCAATCATTGGAGAGCGATGATGAGACCAGTACTTGCAACTTATAAAAACCACTTGGCTTCGCTTATGTAGGTCGACTTGATCTGGCGGCACAATCGTTGACCGCAAGGACAGTGCAGGCAAATCGTTTTAAGTAATAGTCATATTGCTGTTCAGCGTAAAAAACCGTAAATTGAAGCAAATTACCTAGGCATATGTCGACAATAGAACTGAGGAAACGCCTTATTGAGAAGATTCAAAAGACTGATAATGTTAATCTGCTTGAAGAAGCTTATAGAATGCTTGAGCTTGAAACACAAGATATTGAAGTCTATAAGCTAACGGACGAGCAGAGAAAAGCAGTGAACGAAGGGAGACAGCAAATCAAGAATGGAGAATTTTTGACAGATGTCGAAGCCAATAAAGATATTGACGAATGGCTAAAGTAGTATTATGGTCGCACAGAGCGCAGATAGAAAGGAGAGCGATTTTAGAATATTGGCTTCATCATAATAAATCGACTGGGTATAGCAAAAAGTTAAATCAATTGTTTAAAGTGTCGGTCAAAATTATAGCCAATTTTCCTCAGATTGGCAAGCCAACGGATGATATCAATACCAGGATTAAAATCGTGAGGGACTATTTGATTATCTACGAATTGACCGAGACCCAAATCCATATCCTGACAATATGGGATAGTCGCCAAGATCCTGAGAGGAAGGTAAATATCATCAGTCAAACCCCATGAAAAACGCAACGAATTTCAAAATATGATACCTCGTTTTATTGAATCTTTTGTAAAAGGATACAAAAGCAGAGTTCACAAAAGGTTTCGCCATCAATGACATTCGAACACAAGGACAACCGAGATTTCGATACGGGTTCTGAATATAAGCAACCAGACATTACAAAGTCCTTTGGATACTCTGGGTGTTGGTATTTGGGTGTTGGTGGTCATGCCATGGTGAGTGTTCTAACTCGAAACTCGGGAGCATTTATTCATCATTTTTTTACGACTTATGTGACCATTCAGACACTTTTTATTGATTCAAATCTTAATTGTGAAAGATGTAACTTAATTTGTTTATTGTGTAAAGATTGAACTCAGTAAAATCATCACCTTTGTAACGAAACAATTCAGTTTCAAAGTAGATTCAGAATAAATGAAAACAATCCTATTTTCAATGGCATTAGTTGCCAGTTTGTTTGTTAACAATGTAGCTATGGCGTGCGAAAACTGCGGCAAAGGTGACCCGGCAGTTGAATTGCGTGGTTCAATGCAAAAATTATGGTCAGACCACATGCAGTGGACCTTTGCGACTGTTGATGCTTTTTATCATAATAAGGGTGGATTAGACGCACAGCTCAATCGTCTTTTAAGAAACCAAAAAGATCTAGGTGCTGCACTTGTTCCTGTTTATGGTCGTGCTGCTGGTGATAAATTGACGAGCCTTTTGACTACCCACATTAAGCAGGCTATACCGGTTTTAACAGCTGCTCAAAGAGACGACCAGCCAGCATTAAAAAAAGCCCTCGATGAGTGGTATGCGAATGC
>JBDSUZ010000390.1:0-4596 GCA_039927395.1 Saprospiraceae bacterium
AAATGCATAGGCTGCGCAGAGAGCTGCAAGGAGAATAAGAAGAGGCAGAAAAGTAAACGCATATACTACTAACGAATTGAGGAGAAATGTGGTACAAAATTGGTCAATATTCACCTGTATGAATTGAAGGAAACAAAAAAGGCTAACTATTCATTACGAATAGCTAGCCTTCGAAGTACCGAAGGAGGGACTCGAACCCTCACACAGTTGCCCATACAGGATTTTGAATCCAGCGCGTCTACCATTCCGCCACTTCGGCATCAATTTATACCGCTCTTGGTATTAAAAGTTGGCAAATTTATTCAAATTTTCGAGAATTCGCAAAAGGTAACGGTTTTGAAAGAAATACTTTTGCGCCGCTTCGATCACAATCTGAGTATCTAACTGATCATCAGTAGCAATTTGAAGAAAATCTTCTTCCCAGTTTTTTTGTAGTTCAGTAGCTGAATTCTGCAATCGCTGATATCGATCTTTGTCAAAACTCAATTCCAGTTCCATGATTTCCTCGTTGAAGTCCATCATTTCAGCCAAAAAAGCAGGGCTCATCTTGTGGCTGCCCTCCGCAGGCATCATTCTCTGACATTCGAGCCAGTACTTAACTCTTGTATCTAGATGCCTTAATACTTCATATCCCTTGTTGAGCTCGGCGCTCTGCCTCTCCATCTCCAATTGCTCTTCACTAGAGCTCTGATCTGGATGTAGCTTCCTGCTGAGGGCATAAAACTGCTTCTTGAGGGCAGTTTCATCGACTGTGATGCTTTCGGGGATGCCGAAGAGTTCAAAATACGTCGGCACGGCTATTTATTGAGGAATCTAAATACATCCAAACCATTGGCATACAACACTAGCGATATGATCAACACAAATCCGACGGTCGTGGCTATTTCCATGAATTTATCAGACAATTTGCGACCCGTGACCACCTCAAAGAGAAGGAACATCACGTGACCACCGTCCAATGCCGGTATCGGCAACAAATTCATAAATCCAAGGATCAAGGACAAGATAGCTGTGATGTGCCAGAATTGCTCCCAATCCCATGTGGTGGGAAATAAGCTGGTAATCGATGCAAAACCTCCTAAACTGTCTTTGGCTTCAATATTGCCTCTGAACATCTCCTTGAATGCTTTGATCTGATCTCCAAGGAAATTCCAACCTTTGGAGACTCCTGCAGGAATCGCTTCAGCAAAACTGTAGTCCTTGCGCTCGATCTTAAAGTAATGATTGGGAGCATACGGATAAATCCCCAATTTGCCTTCATCAGTCGTTGTCATAGTCAATTGGACAGTGTCAGTGTTGTTGCGCAACAAGGTCAATTGAACTGACTTTTTCTTCAAATTCTTGAGCTTACCTTCAAATTGATCAAAGTATATCATTGGCTCACCATTCATGCCAATCAATTGATCGTCCTTGAGCACACCTGCTTCCATAGCCGGTGATTTCTTGACTATATCAAATGCCTTAAATGGCAATCTCGGTGCAAATAATATCACACTCTTGTTCTTTGAGCTCGATAGTTCTTGAGTGAATCGTGGATTGACAGGGATATCAACTATTTGCCCATCTCTCTGCACTTTGATAGTGCGCGCATTGTTGAGCACTATTTCCTTGGTGATGATGGCCGGGTTGAATTTTTCAAATGGCGTATTGCCAACAGAGATGATTTTATCTCCATTTTGCAATCCAAGTTCCGCCCCAAGTGGGCTCACCGAGATTCCGTATGTAAGGTTCTTGGCGGGAATGAATTCCTCACCCCATGTGAATAGGATCATTCCAAAGAGTAGAAATCCGAGAATGAAATTGACTGTAACACCGCCAAGCATGATGACCAATCGCTGCCAAGCTGGCTTCGAGCGAAATTCCCAGGGCTGAGGTGGTTGCTTCATTTGCTCCTTATCCATGCTCTCGTCGATCATCCCTGATATCTTCACATAGCCACCCAAAGGCAACCATCCGATACCATATTCTGTCCCGTTGATTTTCTTTTTGAAAATCGAAAACCAGGGATCGAAAAACAGATAAAACTTCTCTACGCGTGTCTTAAATAGTTTGGCAGGTATGAAATGCCCTAATTCGTGTAAAATGATCAAGATGGATAAGCTCAATATGAACTGAGCGATCATCACCGTATATTCCATGTTTTGTATTTAGTCAGCGAAGCTGCTTAATTGAAGGGGGCAAGAAGCCTGGATTCCAAATAGCCTGCAAATTTACAGTTTAATAATTCAAAAAGACCCCGAAGAGTTCAGATTAAACTTAGCCTTTGCTCATAAAAGCGTCCAAATCTTGATTAATTTCGACGATGCAATTATTTTATACCACCAATAATGGACCTGAGCTAGCAATCTTTGAAGGTGAGGAATGCCTGCACTTAAGCAAAAGTCTACGCAAGAAATCTGGTGAATCCATTGATTGGACTGATGGTATGGGCAATCTGTACACTGGGGAAATTATCACAATTGAGCGTCATCAGATCCGGGTGAAGATCCAAAACATTGAGGAACGCTCACGAGGACGGGATTACAACTTGACATTGCTGGTAGCTCCTACCAAACAGGCCGATCGCATCGAATGGATGCTGGAGAAAGCTATTGAAATCGGATTGGATGTATTTGTCCCCATCATTTGCGGGCATTCGGAACAAATACGAATGAAGACTGACAGACTGGAGAGAATTGCTATCTCTGCAATGAAGCAATCACAACAGTTTCACCTACCAGTTATTCGAGCCCTCACGCCATTCCAATCCTATCTTGATCATCCCATAGAAGGGCAGGGCTTTATTGCTCATTGTGCAAAGAAAGGTATGCCCAAACTACCGTCATTAATAAAGCCTGTTGGCAATATCACAGTCTGCATCGGGCCTGAAGGTGATTTTAGCTCAATTGAAATTAGCACTGCTCTGAATGCTGGCTATCAGGAAATATCACTTGGCAACACAAGACTTAGGACAGAGACTGCTGGCTTGATTGCATGTGCTCAGATTCAGGCAAAATCGCTGGAGACCTGAAATTTAGGGAAATAAAAAAGGGTGAAACTTGTCCACCCTTTTTTATGAGATAGTTAAACTATCCTTTTGTCTTCAAGCTGGTTGAGCCAGTTGATTACATTTTGCTGCTATCAGCTGGAGGTACCATTGTATCCATTGGCATAGCCATAGTATCAGTGGTTGTTTCTTCAGTTGTAGTTGTAGTAGTTTCAGTAGTCTCGGTAGTAGTTTCTGTTTCTTTGCTTTTACAAGCAACAAGCGTGCATACACCTAATGCGAATACAAACAGTAATTTGAAGTTTTTCATCTTTGAAATGGGGTTTTTTGAAGAGAACGGGTTAAGAATTCAGTTGTTTGGAACTAATCCGCAGCAAATTTGAATAAAATAAGGGAGATTTCACAATACTCACACGTGGAATATGAATATTTTGAGGTACTAATTGGATTTTTAGGGGCTTTGAGCGGCAAATCTGTGTCAATTTTCTAAAAAACAAGACTTTAGAGCAAAAAAAAAGGTGAACCTGAGCACACCTTTTAATCGATTGGCATTGCTGCCGGATCTTTAAGAATAAGGATTGAACCTTATAATTACATTTTGCTTGAATCAGCTGGAGCCTCCGTTGGAGCCATAGTTGAATCAACTGCAGGAGCTGTTGCTTCTTCCATAGGTACTACAACTGTTGTAGAGTCAATTGTTGTTGTTTCAACTGTTGTTGTTTCGCTAGTAGAGCTTTTGCAGCTAACCATAGTGAAAACGCCTAGTGCTAATACTAGCAAGAATTTGATGTTTTTCATGTGAAATGAGTTTAAAAAGAGAACGGGTTAAGGAAATAAGTTGGGCAGTTTATCTTTCATGCATTAGGCGATCAGCTTCAAATTGATCACTCAATCGGGGCAAATCATTACATCCAGGAAAGAATTCCCGAATACTTCTATTCGGAAACCGAAGGCAGCAGAAATCATCCCGATACTTTCGGAGGGCAAATTTAAACACTTTTAGCGAATCTTTACGCGTATTATGCTAAAAATGACCTTTTTATCATCAAATTTTGAAATAAAACCCCTTGACCTCACAAAATAACTTCCATTTTATAAATGGCAATTAGCAATATTTGCCAAGTAGCATAAGGAAAATAGCTGATAATCAGTATATAATTGACTTAGTGTGCATTATACACCAAATTAATATTTGAGTAGATCGAAGACGAAAAAATATTTAAAGAAATATGAGATTTAAGCTCCTATGCCTCCTGATTCATCTCGTTATGAACACTCACAAGCACTTTGTCGATACGATTGCGGTCCATATCAACAATCTCAAACGTAAATAATCTCCACTCAAATTTCTCACCTGCATTGGGAATATGCCCAAAATGGTCGAGTATAAATCCCGCCAGAGTATTAAAATCCTCATCGAAGTAGCTGCTAAAGTCTTTGATACCAAAATATCCAAAGAACTGATAGAAAGGAATCTGCCCATCTACCAAGTATGTTCCATCCTCACGGTTGATGATTTCGTATACATCATCATTTGATTCAGGCATTTCCCCAATCAGTGCCTCCAGTATGTCCTTGAGAGTCACCATACCCTGCATCACTCCAAATTC
>JBDSUZ010000391.1:0-8827 GCA_039927395.1 Saprospiraceae bacterium
TAGCACGATAGTCTGCTAGGAGAAATTTTGGAAACAAGAATCTCTCAACACTTTCATAAACTGCATTCCCTTAGCCCTTGCAAATTCAATATTCCGCTCAGGAATTTCTTCGGCTCCTTCAAAATGCTCCAATGCCTTGCTTATGCTTTCTTCGCGCAGCAAATGCAGCATAGGATAAGGCGAGCGATTGGTATAGTTGGCAGCATCATCGGCCTCAGCATCTTCAAATTGATACACGGGATGGAAACTAGCGATCTGATATACTCCTTCATATCCCTGCAAGAGCAGTAGATCTTCAGCAAGAATCGTTAAGTCGAGATATTTTTCCAGGTCCTCAAACCCTGTGGGCAGGATCAACAATAGCGTTTCGATCTCCACCGTATGGTCGAGGAATACGCAGGATTCAATGACTTTTTCCAAAATGCCTTCCACCTCTTCCGTCCCTGCCAAGCGATATTCGATCTGATTGAGGCGATATGGTTTCGCTGCGAATGGGCAAAAATTGCAGCCTATGATGATCTTTTCGATCCATGATTTGGTATGAGCGACAAAGGGTGATTCACTCGACATGCGGATGCTTTTGAATACTTCTGATGTAGAGTACCTCCACTTTTTCTCTGGCCCACGGTGTCTTGCGCAGAAATGTCAAGCTGGATTTGATACTTGGATTCTCCTGAAAGCAACGAATTTTTATCCTCGTGGCAAGATTTTCCCAACCATATCTAGCTTCCAGATAGATCAAGATGGACTCGAGTGTACGGCCATGTAGAGGGTCATTTGACACGATAGAATATTGCCAGTGGATACAGAATCTGATAAGTAAGCAGGCAAATATAAGCTTTTCCCAGCCAGCTCATTTCATCAAGCTACCAACATTGAAAGAGGCTTTGCCTCAAAATTTCTTGCCCATTACTTGCATATACTGTTTGAGCTTGTATATTTGCACTCGCTTTTAGCGAAAAGGGGTGCATAGCTCAGCTGGTTCAGAGCATCTGTTTTACACACAGAGGGTCCGCGGTTCGAATCCGTGTGTGCCCACTCCCAAAAGGAAAGGATTGCAGTGAAAACTGTAATCCTTTTTTTGTTTAGTGGGGAATATATTTTTCAGGCCCCAAATCCCGGATA
Source organism: Saprospiraceae bacterium (assembly GCA_039927395.1). Classification (GTDB taxonomy): domain Bacteria; phylum Bacteroidota; class Bacteroidia; order Chitinophagales; family Saprospiraceae; genus JBDSUZ01. The sequence goes on from JBDSUZ010000391.1 coordinate 1,126, forward strand.
AATACTAAAAAACACAGTAACCAATCCAGATAAAACAACAACAAAATACCATGGAAGAATTGGGTTAATATTTGCCTCCCGTTTTCTAATATATATAAACAAACCAATTAAGAGGGCAATTACAAATATGATCAACAGCCATAAAACTAATTCACTTCGCTGGCCCACGCCATTCAAAATAAGAAACCAAAAAAGGCATTGCACTATCGCCATATATGATCTAGAACCTGTTTCACTTTTTGAAACAATGCGAATTTCTAAGTCATTTTTAGTTGATGAATCAAAGCCTTTCTTCGATAGGGAATAAATTAATAGAACAAAGGCCAGCCCCACGAATAGAACAATATATTTTATAGGATAATTGAGAGCCGCGCCAAATCCTAGCAAAATATTAAACAAAAAGAGAGAAATGACAACTGCTTTAAAGAGTTTGAGTTGCATAATTGGATTTGTTATAATTTACATCAAAAATACAATTTTTAAGGGACGAATGATGAATTTATGATACTCCATAAACTCCCTAAACTTCCCAAATTCTCTAAACTTCTGATTCTTTCTATAATTTTGATTCTTAGTCATTAGATCCATTTATGCGATTCTCCTCCAAGTTAACCCTCATACTTTCCTGCATATTTGTCGTGCTGGTCGCGTTATTCATGGCACCACGCTGGGAGTAGTCGAGGACTGAAACAACGCTGAGTTGGGACGTGTCGGGCTACTATATGTACTTGCCAGCTACCTTTATTTACCATGACCTAAAGCACAATCAATTTGGTGATAGCATCATCGCCAAATACCACCCAACTCCGACTTTTGAGCAGTCTTATCTGCATACAGCATCCGGCAATCGGGTGATGAAATACTCGGCGGGTCAGGCTGTGGTGATGTCTCCTTTTTTCTTCATTGCCCATGTTTGGGCAAGAATTCAATGCTTTGGACCTCTCATCTAAGCCATTGTTCTGGTTTGCACTTGAACAAAAGGATTTCTCTGTGGAATCAACTCCACATTTTTTACGACTCAAAACGGCTTGGAAATGTAAGAGCCACTATTAACAAAACAACTACAATTTTATATTATAAAAAAACTTCTGCTGCTTCACGCAATCCTATTTTAAGTAAGCTATTTGTTCAGTCCTAAATAAATTCAAGCATAACAACTGTTGCGTAATACTTACGTAAAGTAATGATAATGTTGCGATTATAAAACTATTAAGAAAGGCCTAAACTTTAACACTTCAAAACAGAACCTTAACCAAAAATCATTAGGAAGTTTAATTTTTATCCTTTACTATTGCATAGATGATCTTAAGCGGATGAATATATTCCCATTGATTGCTCATAGCTCTCCCCCTTAGTTAGTTATTTCTTACCTTTTTTCATCCAAATTTCTACTATTATGAAACCACTAAGACGTTGCAATTCAAGTATTGTTTTGATTGCTAAGCATCCCATCTTCTTCGCCAGTATTTGATTTAGAAACTGGTCAAAATTGGCCTTGATCAGCTTCTACACTAATTCTCTATTCTCGACTATTTTCAACAAAATGGTATAGAATCACTTTGCCTAAACTCATCGGATTTAATTGCGATTTTCTCCACGAAAATTGGCAAGTAAACATCTATTGTCTATTTGGTGCTTCAATTGCCGAGGTTTCCCTTGGATACCTATGACAACACTTAAATGCACCATTATTAGATAAGGAAACTACACAAGATCTGTCTCAGCATTTTTTTAAACCCATTAATTTTCACATCATGAAAAACATGACATGTTTCGAATTGATCACTGCATGGCATAATTCCAAACTCAGATTTAGTTTGGTCTTTTTGCTTGCTTTCACATTTGGATTTTCATTCCAAATTTATGCACAGGGGGAAGGAGAAGGAGAACACACCATAGAATGTGATGATGAATGTGTTAATCTCTGTGATACATATTCAAATACAAAGGCAACCTATACTTATACAACTGGAAATTATTACACAGGAGTTACATTCCTTACACCACAAATTATTGATGTAACTGGGGACATTAACTTATTTGGAGTAACTTATACTAATGTAATATTTAGGATGACTCCTGGGAAGAAGATCTCAATTAATACTTTAGGTTCTGCGACATTCAATAATTGTGTATTCTTTTCCTGCACGCAAATGTGGAAAGGGATAGAAATGACACAGTATACCAGCTTAACCATGTCTGGATCCCAAATTGAAGATGCACAGTATGCTATAAATGCAACACATGACTCTTATGTTTATCTGACAAACAATGTGTTCAATAGAAATGATATTGCACTTTTGTTTCTTCCAACAATTCCTTTTGCATCACCAATGTCAATCAACACTTTTACAGGAAATACCTTTAAATGTTGTTATGCATTGAATGCAGCTTTTACTGGACAATCACCAGCACCGTTGACTTGGTCTAGGTCTGGTGTGCAGTTAACTACTGGTACCTATAATATTGGAGTTGGTGCAGCAAGTACAAATGTTTTCAGATGCCTTTTGCAAGGAGCCGAATTTAATTATGCTGATGTGACAATGGAGAATTGCATTTTTTCTGATATGCGCTCTACGACTTCCATTGGAATAGGTACTTATCAGCAGGAAACTGGAATTGCTATTCTCAATTCATATCTAGACTTTACTGGAACAGGTGGGGCTTCTGGCGGCGCAACTATAAAGGATTTTGCTCGAACACATAAGTATGGAATATATGCACAATCCTCAGCATGCAAAATATACAAGGCATATTTTGAACTAGCAGATCGAGAAATTTATGTAACAGGTACGCAAACGGACAAAATTAGGATACATAATTGCTACTTCACAAAATCGTACACAGCAGGGATTGAATTTGCTGACATCAAGTCCGCATATAGGGTTCTTGTATATGAGAATCACTTTGTCGACCATGAATTTAGCCACTTATATGTGAACGATAGAGACAACCATAGTCAGTGGTTTTGGGTGGAGTTGAACATCTTTGAGCAAAACACAACTCCATTTTCTACGATGATTGAGCATTTAGGATCTACAAGCGGTAAAATTGCATATATAGAAAATTACCTATTTAATTATACGTCAACCGCTTCAACGGGACTAATGCATATGCATGCAAATTCAGGTGACACGAGTTATGTTGAAGATAATTTTATTTGGACGGGTACTTCTCCCAGCACAACATATGCCGGACTGTATATGGATGGAACTGAGAATCATCTTTTATGTCAAAATGATCTCCAGGGCATGAGTATTGGTCTAGAAATGAAGAATAATTGTGACCAAAGTTTAGTCAGGGTTACTAGTTTTGGTGTTCATGATATCGGTTTTCTAGCCGATAATTTGCTTTTAAATACCGCGCAATCAAATTTTGGTAATACTTGGCTTTCTCCTGGAAATTATACCTATTACGCAGCCCAATATCTTGGGTCAAGTTTTGCGAGTGCATATTTTACGGCTAATGCAAGTCCTCCATATTTTCCAAATCCAGTATCACCATCATCAGGTTGGTTTGGTGCAGTAGGCGGAACCCCTAACAGTTGTACAGTATTATACCCACCTACTTATGGTTTGTCACCCGAATACCGTCAGTGGATTGAAGAAAGGAATGATGACATTTCTCCAGATAATCTTGTATACAGATGGAACTCCCTTAGAAATGCATTTGAAATTCTTGATCAACATCCTGATTTGATGGATGGGGATGAAGATCTTACTGATTTCTATCTTGAAAATCAAAACGCTGCTATGGGAATTCTAAATGCTGTCAGAAACGGACTTGTTGAATGCGGTGTTCCTTCGTTAACTCAAACTACTCTCATTGAAGATTACAATCAACAGATTTTAGATAAGAAGGTGGAGATTACATTTATAGATTCTTTCTTTATTAACAACCTTGACACAACAGGACTCCAAGATCAAAAATCAGAATTATTGTTGGAAATCATGAGTTTAAAAGAATCTATCAAAGAGATAGCGGAAGATATTAAAACTACCTATCAACTCTGTTGTTCTGGCTTATTAGCACTTAATTCTGAAGTTGAAAGTGATTTAAATTTCGTACAAATTGAAAAAGAGTTAAATGCTATGTTAATACAAAAGGAAAGTGACGGCCGTACGGAGAATACGAGTGATGAATTCAATCGATTCAATGAAATTGCGGCAATGTGTTATGTTGATGCAGGAACTAATTTATACAGAGCTAGAAACGCATTAATGGATGAAAGATTAGCACAATCTTATGAAGAAAATGAAGATAACTGTACACCGATTGAAGAGAGGTCAAGGGTTATAGTTAGTGTGGCTAATGTTACAATCTTTCCAAACCCTGTGAACGATTTATTGACAATAGAATCTCACGATGGGAATATAGTTTCGATCTTTCTTTACAACACAGCCGGAATAATAATTAAGAATAAAGATGAAATTCATTCTAGTAAATGGAGTGTTAGTACATCCAATGTGGTATCGGGCATCTATACAGTAGTTACGACTTTGGATACAGGGGAAAAAACAGTTCAAAAAGTAAACATTATTCATTAATTTTGTAAGGTAGGGGTTTCCCTACCTTTTTTCTTAATGTAAATTCAATCGTTAGTCAATTTTTGTAATACTACAATAAGTTTCTATGAAAAATTTATTTGCTGTTTTCATAACTTTTTTTTTTCTACAATCTAGCTATGCTCAAATAACACACGTATCAGGGGTCATGGCATCTGATACTATTTGGGACAGCGATTCCATACAAATAACGGATGAATTTATTGTGCCTAATGGGTTGACATTAACCATAAATCCTGGTTGCGTGATTTTGGGAAATATAGGTAAGGGGATATATGTGCGAGGTACACTTTTAGCATTAGGTGAAGAAAACAACAAAATTACGTTTACTGCTTCAGATACTTCCGGATTTTATGGCCCAGATTCGCTTTTCAAAGGTTGGGGAGGTATCTATTTTGATCTTATAGCTGATTCTAATGATTCTTCGATCGTAGATCATGTTGAAATGAGTTTTGGAAAGGCATTTGGAAATACTGTATTAGAACAGTCAGGAGGTGCCATATTAATTTTCGATACAAGAAAAATTAGGATTAGTAACTCTAGATTTCATTCAAGCAAAGCACAACGAATTGGTGGTGGGATAGCTATTTATTTTGAATCCAGAGCTTTAGTTTATAATAATCTTATTGAGAATAATTACAGCCTTGAATCTGCTGGTGGTATCTACTGCGGTTATACATCTGCTGTATGGCTTTTGAATAATAGGATCATTAAAAATACTGCTTACCAAGTGAACAGTGATGGCAGTTATGCTGGGTCCGGGGGGGGAGTTTATATTATTTCAGAAACAACTAAATCGTATATAATCAATAATCTAATTGCAAATAATTATGCAACGACTGGAGCAGGAATGTATGATTTGACATTTGATATACTAACGGCTGGAAACATAATGGTGAACAATCAAGGCAAAAAAGGGGGAATTGTAATGAGTTCCCCATTAAGTGCCGGAGTTTTTATAAATAACACAGTATATAACAATATTGGTGTCGGAGTTCAATATGCTTCTGATGAAGTTAAATTCATAAATAATATAGTTAGGAATAATTATGATGACTTTTTGGAGCATGAACTTAACTTCAGTGGCAATCCAGTTTTTCCAGGCATATTTGAACATAATAATGTTGAATTAGGCAAGTCATATGAAACTTTCATTGATGAAGAACCATTATTTGTTAATCCAAGTGCAGGAAAAGGGATAGCTTATCCTGGCTATGAAGCCAATTGGTCATTAAAGTATGGTGATCCTAATATTGACCAAGGTACTCTAGATGGAATTGATGATTTACTCCCTAAAATGGATTATTATAATAACCTAAGGGTTTTGAACGATCTGGTAGATATAGGAGCAGTTGAATTTGACATTTTGCTGAATTCTAAGGATTTGGCTTCTTCAAGGGATTTGAAAGTTTATCCAAATCCATTCCATTCTCAATTTGTGATTGCAGATTTTTCAGATATACACAAGGGTTTGACTTTTGAAATTTACAATGTAAAAGGAGTATTAATGGTTTCATTTTCAGATCCATTAAAAGTCCCTGATCTTTCAAATTTGGCGGTTGGAAACTATTACTTGGTTTGTATAAGTACGAATGGTGAAATTTTAGGGAGAGCTCTAATTGTCAAGAATTAATGCAGGTCTATAATTAGATAAGCTCAGTTCTTCTCTTTGAAACGTACTTTCATAGTCTTGTATCAAATGCCTCCTGGTTCAAAGCCTTATGATTCGTTTCAGTTCAAAGACGACGTTTAAATTCTGTTGCCTATTTGTCGTGCTAGTGGCAGTATTCATTGCACCACGCTGGGAGCAGTCGAGGACTGAAACAACGCTGAGTTGGGATGTGTCGGGCTACTATATGTACTTGCCAGCTACCTTTATTTACCATGACCTAAAGCACAATCAATTTGGTGATAGTATCATCGCCAAATACCACCCAACACCGACTTTTGAGCAGTCTTATCTGCATGCCGCATCCGGCAATCGGGTGATGAAATACTCGGCGGGCCAGGCTGTGGTGATGTCTCCTTTTTTCTTTATTGCCCATGTTTGGGCCAAGAATTCCGCTACCTATCCGGCCGATGGCTTTTCATTTCCCTACCAAATCTGTATCGCCCTGGGCATGATGCTGATCGGTCTGATCGGTATCTTCTTTCTCCGCAAAATATTGATCATCTATTTCAAAGATCAGACTGTTTCTATCCTCTTGATCCTCTACCTACTTGGGACCAATTACCTCAATTATATCGCCGTAGATCAGGCAATGACACACAATCCGCTGTTTACGATCTATGCATTGCTGATTTACACAACGATTCGCTTCTATAGCAAACCAAGTTATGGCTCCGCGCTGAGCATAGGACTATTGGCCGGTCTGGCAACCTTGATTAGACCCACAGATATTGTGTGTATTCTAATTCCACTCTGCTGGAATGTATCGACAAGTATTGATTTAAAGAGTCATTTTAGGATCCTTTGGAAGCAGCGGAAAAAGTTATTCCTTGCAGCTATTGGCTTTATAATGGTCGCTGGCATTCAGTTGGTTTATTGGAAATGGGTAACTAATCAATGGCTGGTTTACAGCTATCAGGACCAGGGATTCAGTTGGCTACATCCTCATATTGGAGATTACACATTTAGCTACAATAGTGGTTGGCTTCGGTACTGTCCAATGATGATGCTTGCGATCATTGGTTTGATCCCATTTTGGAAAATGAAAACCATGCGCCTGGCTGTGTATCTATTCCTATTTGTCAATTTCTATATCGTCTGCGCCTGGGATATCTGGGATTATGGCGGTACGGCCGGGAGGGCCATGATGCAGTCTTATCCAATGCTGGCATTTCCATTTGCTGCTCTTATCGAATGGGTCAATAGGCGCCGAATAGTTATGTATATATTCTATCCAATTTGTATGCTATTTATCTATCTAAATATCTGGTGGACATACAATGCGCATAAGCCCAACCTGCAAGTGTACAATCTAAGTGCAGCTTATTATTGGCATATGCTAGGTCGATGGACATCCAATGATTACGATCTTAAATTGCTAGACAATGCATATTCCTTTCACGGAATTCCTCATAAATTCCAAGTTATTTATGACAATGATTTCGAATCCGATAGCTCGCAAAATAAA
>JBDSUZ010000392.1:0-6189 GCA_039927395.1 Saprospiraceae bacterium
TTACGCGGTCAGCGCACCAAGACCAATGCACGTACTCGTAAAGGGAAACGTAAGACAGTGGCAAACAAGAAGAAAGCAACTAAGTAATCGAAATTTTAATATCCATCGAGCATGGCTAAGACGACAAAAGTCAAAAAACGCAAAGTAAAAGTTGAACCGGAAGGCTATGCTTTTATTCAAGCGACTTTCAACAACCTGATCATTTCCCTTACTAACAAGCAAGGACAGGTGATTTCATGGGCTTCTGCAGGTAAGGCAGGATTTAGAGGTTCTAAAAAGAATACTCCATATGCTGCACAAATGGCCGCATCTGACGCCGCTAAGACTGCCCACGAAGCAGGCTTGCGTATGGTAGAAGTGTTCGTTAAAGGTCCTGGTTCCGGTAGAGAGGCTGCTATTAGAGCAATCGATGTATCAGGTATCAAAGTAGCGGTTATCCAAGACGTTACTCCTGTGCCGCACAACGGTTGCCGCCCTCCGAAGAAACGCAGGGTTTGATCCATTCTTTTCAACGTTTTTAATCTGTTATCAGATGGCAAGATATACTGGTCCAGCTACCAAAAAATCAAGATCATTCGGCGAACCTATTGCCGGATATGATAAATACTTCGAGCGCCGTAAATATGGCCCAGGCCAGCACGGTCCTTCAAAACGACGTAAGCAGCGCTCTGACTACGCTTTGCAATTGACTGAAAAGCAAAAAGCAAAATACACTTATGGTGTATTGGAGCGTCAATTCCGCAATACATTTGACACAGCTACCAGCAAGAAAGGAATCACAGGAGAAATCCTTCTTCAATTATTGGAAGCTCGTTTGGACAATGTAGTGTATCGTTTTGGATTAAGCAACACTCGTCGTGGCTCACGCCAATTAGTAAGTCACCGTCACATAACTGTGAATGGTTCAGTTGTTAACATTCCTTCTTATCAGTTGAAGCCAGGTGATGTAGTTGCTGTTCGCGCTAAATCACAACATTTCGACTTCATCCGTGAGCACGTTGGTGGCAAAAACGATCAACGCAAAAACGCTTGGTTAGAATGGAATCCTGACAAATTCGAGGGTGTTTTCATCCAATATCCGGATCGTGAAAGTATCCCAGAAAAAATTAACGAGCAGTTAATTGTCGAATTGTACTCCAAATAATGGTTTCTGGCAGTGGTCTCTGATCAACTGCCAGTTCGCTATTTTATCATTTTCCTGACAAGACCTATCTTTTATGAGCATACTCAATTTTCAAAAACCTGATAAAATTATCCTTCAAAAGGCAGATGATTTTAATGGTATTTTTGAATTTAAGCCGCTCGAGCCCGGATTTGGCCAAACGATCGGCAATTCATTGCGCCGCGTATTGTTGTCTTCCCTCGAAGGCTTCGCTATTTCTGCAGTTCGTGTTGCCGGTGTTGACCACGAATTTTCTACTATCAAAGGAGTTGTTGAAGATGTGATAGAGATCATCCTCAATATCAAGCAGATCCGCCTGAAACAAGTTATTCAGGATGAAGAATTGGCTGAAGAAAAAATCTACTTGACTATCAAGGGCAAAGAGGAATTCAAAGCCGGCGATATTGAGAGCCATACCAATGTGTTTAGGATTATGAATCCTGACCTATTGATCTGCCATATGGAGCCATCTGTAAGTCTTGAAATGGAACTTACTGTGACAAAAGGTAGAGGTTATGTTCCAGCAGACGAAAATCTTCCAAAAGACGCACCAATAGGTGTTATCCCTGTGGATGCGATCTATACTCCAATCAAGAATGTCTCTTATCAAGTATCTAATACTAGGGTGGGACAGAGAACGGATTACGAAAAACTGACCATCGAAGTCAAAACTGATGGTACTATTCACCCTGAGGAAGCTGTCAAATCTGCCAGCCGCATTCTGATCCAACACTTGATGTTGATTAGCGATGAGAATATCACATTTGATGATGCTACAAGCAATGAAGACAATGTTGTAGATGAGCACATCTTGCACATGCGCAAATTGTTGAAAACTCCATTGGAAGATCTTGATCTATCAGTGAGAGCTTACAATTGCTTGAAAGCAGCAAAAATCAATAGCCTTGGTGAAATGGTTCAATTCGAAACTCATGAATTATTGAAATTCAGAAATTTCGGAAAGAAATCATTAGTTGAAATCGAAGAATTGTTACAAAATAAAGGATTGAGCTTTGGCATGGATTTATCCAAGTACAAGCTTGACGAAGAATAATTAATCCCTTTTTGCAATAACCAGCGCCCGGCGCGGTGTTGCGAAGCTAAAATCATTTGACATGAGACACGGAGATAAGGTTAATAACCTTAGCAGAACGCATAGCCATCGCGTAGCTTTATTCAAAAACATGGCTAGTGCATTGATTACTCACAAGAGAATCAATACGACACTTGCCAAAGCTAAAGCTTTGAAGTCCTTTATTGAGCCCCTTATCACTAAGTCAAAACTCAATACTACTCACTCGAGAAGGATCGTTTTTAGCTATTTGCAAAATAAGGAAGCAGTTACTGAATTGTTCGATGTGATCAGCGCGAAAGTTGCTAATCGTCCGGGTGGTTACGTAAGGGTTATCAAGATTGGTTTCAGGAAAGGTGATGGCGCGGAAATCGCAATGATTGAATTGGTTGACTTCAACGAATTATACTCAGTTACCAAATCTCCTACCTCTGATGCTGCTAAGCAAAGAACAAGACGTGGAGGCAAGAAGATTGTTACTACAGGAGCAACGGATGCAATGGTATCTGAGCCTGTAATAATTATGGACGAACCTACATCAGACGATGTGGTGTTGGCTGATCAGGAAATATCCGATGACATAGTTGTTTTCGAGGAAACTCCTGAAGCTGTAGTTGAAGAAACTCCTGAAGCTATGGTTGAAGAAACTCCTGAAGCTGTAGTTGAAGAAACTCCAGAGGCTACAGTTGAAGAAGTTGCTGAAGCAGTGATTGAAGAAACTCCAGAAGTTGCTGAAATCATCGCAGAAGAAGAACCTGTCGCAGTGATACATGAAGAGCCAGCTGATGACTCAGCGGTTACTGAAGAAGTCGCTGAAAATGATGAGGAAGCTACTGAAGAAGAAGAATCTTCCGAGGGAGACAAAACCGAAGCATAATCTCGATTGCTAGATATTTAAAAAGGCTGAAGTGTTCACTTCGGCCTTTTTTGTACCTTGTTTTGAGATCCATTTTTATCCCCAAAAATGAACCAATTCCAGAATGGTAAATCCAGTCATTAATCCAACAGACAATCCGGCAATCCTGCTACTTGAAGATGGTACAGTGTTCAGAGGAAATGCAGCAGGTTTTATTGGCACCACTATGGGTGAAATCTGTTTTAATACCGGCATGACCGGCTATCAGGAGATATTTACAGATCCATCATATTTTGGCCAGATACTTGTCACTACCAATGCACATATTGGAAATTACGGTACTAAGGAGACTGATGTCGAGTCAGCATCGATCAAAATTGCCGGCTTAGTCTGCAAGAATTTTACCAACGAATACTCTCGTCCCCAGGCCGACCTTGATATACAACAGTATTTTGAAGTCAATAAGTTAGTTGGAATTTGCAATATTGATACCAGAGCTGTTGTGCGGCATATCAGAAGCAAAGGTGCTATGAATGCCATCATTTCTTCAGAATCGCAAGATTTGGAGATATTGAAGGCGAAATTGAAAAGTATGCCCTCGATGGCGGGTCTCGAATTGGCATCAAAAGTCAGTACGAAGCATATATATCAACACGGAGAAGCCAATAGTCGCTTCAAGGTGGCAGTAATTGACTATGGATGTAAAAGCAACATTCTGAGAAATCTGGCAGCAAGAGATTGTTATATGACGGTATTCCCTGCCAAGACAAGCTGGGAGGAGATCAGAGAGGAAGGTGTTTTTGATGGCTATTTCTTGTCTAATGGCCCAGGTGATCCCGCTTCAATGGATTATGCAGTAGATTTGGTAAAGAAAATAGTCAATTCGGGCACACCGACATTTGGGATTTGCCTTGGCCACCAACTTCTTGCGCTTTCCCAAGATGTTCCGACGTACAAAATGCATACTGGACATCGTGGAATCAATCATCCTGTCAAGAATCTTGATAGCGGACACTGTGAGATTACTAGCCAAAATCATGGTTTTGGTGTCGATGCCTCAGTAATTCGGAGCAAGGAAGACTTGATTGAAGTGACGCACGTCAATTTGAATGATGATACGATCGAAGGAATCCGTCTTAAAGGGAAACCAGTGTTTTCTGTTCAGTATCATCCTGAATCTTCACCAGGACCGCATGATTCCCGGTATTTGTTTGATCAATTTGTGGCCCTGATGGCCATGTAAACCAATAATTATTCCATAATGAGCGCAATTACAGACATTCAAGCAAGAGAGATTCTCGATTCGAGAGGTAATCCCACCATTGAGGTGGAAGTCATTACTGAGACTGGAGCTACAGGTAGAGCTGCTGTTCCATCGGGCGCTTCGACTGGCAAATTCGAAGCTGTTGAATTGCGAGATGGAGATATGTCACGTTATTTGGGTAAAGGAGTACTGAAGGCTGTAAGCAATGTCGAAGATATCATTCGCCAAGAACTGTTGGGTGAAGATGTATCAGATCAACGTTACATCGACAGGATCATGATTGAATTGGATGATACCCCAAATAAGTCAAATCTAGGAGCAAATGCGATGCTAGGTGTTTCACTTGCAGTTGCCAAAGCGGCTGCGATGGAATCTGATCTTTCGCTATTTAAATATATCGGTGGAGTCAACGCACATGTACTGCCTGTCCCAATGATGAATATCATCAATGGTGGGTCACATGCTGACAATAGCATTGATTTTCAGGAATTCATGATTATGCCTATCAATGCAGATAGTTTTTCTGAAGGCCTGCGAATGGGAGTGGAGGTTTTCCATCACCTGAAGAATGTGTTGAAGAAAGCAGGTTATAGCACTAACGTAGGAGATGAAGGCGGTTTTGCGCCAAACTTTAGATCCAACGAAGAGGCGATTGAAACCATTCTTCAGGCCATCGAAGCAGCGGGCTATAAGCCTGGTGTTGACCTAGTTATTGCAATGGATGCAGCAGCTTCCGAATTTTACCTTGAGGATGAACAAGTATATCATCTTCATAAGTCATCGGGTAAAAAATTGAGCCCAGATGAAATGGTAGCATTCTGGACTGATTGGGCTGGAAAATATCCTATTGCATCAATCGAAGATGGATTGTATGAAGACGATTGGACAGCCTGGGGCAAATTGACAAAAGCGATCGGTCACAAAGTGCAATTGGTTGGGGATGATTTATTCGTAACAAACACCATAAGACTGCAGAAAGGTATTGAACTAGAGGTGGCAAACTCTATATTGGTGAAGGTCAATCAGATAGGTACATTGACTGAAACCATCGAGGCAGTTCAACTCGCCACAAGGCATGGCTATACTTCGGTAATGAGCCACCGTTCCGGTGAAACGGAAGATACCACCATCGCAGATCTGGCAGTGGCACTTAATTGCGGCCAAATCAAGACAGGATCGGCCTCAAGAACCGACAGGATCGCCAAATACAATCAACTTTTGCGCATTGAAGAAGAATTAGGTGAATCTGCAGTTTATCCTGGCAAGCATCTTTTCAACTTATAATGAAGCTGTAACATATTAAATTTTATCGTTACTGATAAGAGTAACAGAAAGTTGTGGTTACATATTAAGAAAAATTTGTATGTATAAGTTTTTAGTTTAACTTTACATGTAAATTAATCGTAATATGAAGCTACGTGTACCTGCTGCTCCTAATTATTTCAAGCTTTTCATTCCCCCTGTGCTGGGCAACAGATACCTTGTGGCTACACTTATAAGCTTGGTTTGGCTCGTTTTCTTTGACAAAAACAAATTGTTGATTCAATGGAAGTTGAGCGAAACGGAACAAAAACTCAATCGAGATATCAAATTTTATACAGAAAGAATAGATGTAGCTAAAGTTGCAAAGGCTGATTTGGAACAAAATCAGGAAAAGTTTGCCCGTGAAAAGTATTTTATGCAGAAGGCTGACGAAGAAGTGTTTATCATTGTGGACAAAATAAAACCTTAATCGCAAACAGTTTATGTCAGTATTGGTCAATAAAGACTCCAAAGTAATCATACAGGGATTCACAGGAAAGGAAGGAACATTTCACGCTCAGCAGATGATCGAA
>JBDSUZ010000393.1:0-16404 GCA_039927395.1 Saprospiraceae bacterium
ACTGGGCACCGCCCTGTGCTAGGTTCAAAATATCTCTGACGCCCTGTAAGGGCATAAGCAAAATAGCACCTTTTTGAGCAAAGATCCATTCCCCAGGAATTGAGCATCAAATCCTGAAAAATATTGAGATCTCAAGGCTAAAAAAGATTTGATTCCCTTCCACATTTCGTGCTTATGCCCTTTCAGGGCGCAAGACATTCCATTCCCATGGTCAGATAATTGTCCTATGATCAAATCCTAACAGCCCTTGGTACAATTCGGTCTTATGTTGATGTTGAATTTAACGCATGATTCAATCGGTCTAGAAAATCGCGAATGTTCTCTTCTCTGGACCCTCGTGAACCAACAATCCTAGACGGAAAAGACGCGATTAATCGCGTCTGGAAAATCGGTAATTGCAACACCAAACACCATTTCAATAGGACGGGGCTTCAGCCCCGTCATTGGAGGTAATAATGGAATTGGACTTTAGTCCAATCTTGGCAATCTGTTGGGCTAAAGCCCTAAAATCAATCAAATTCCTGGGTCCTCCAGCTAAAGCTGGAGGCAATTGATCTGATCCGTTGAACAATTGATCGCTTTCCAATTAATCACCATGATATGCTTCAATAGGACGGGGCTTCAGCCCCGTCATTGGAGGAATAGTGGAATTGGACTTTAGTCCAACCTTGGCAATGAGAGGCGATTGAAGCATACCTTTTTGGGCTTCAGCCCAGTCAATAATGAGTCGCGATTGGCTTTGAACAAGCTGCCTCCTTTGCTTGTTTTATGTACTCCCACCTCAATTACTACAAATAAAAAAGCCCAGAAAATGCCTTTGCATCTCTGGGCCCATCGACTAAGGTCTCAAAATAAGAAAACTACATCTTTGTCCACGAGGGACTATTTTTCGCAACTACACGACAATTTTAAACGTATATGACAATTTCATATACATACCTGCTCTAACGGTTTACCTTAGGTAAAAGTTTCACAGATTCAATAAAAGAACATTTGTCTGAAAACAGGGAGCAGCGAATGGCTCAGAAGATGAGTACTGATGCTTACTGTTTTTGGGTACGACTATGATAAAACAAATATATTGCCAAAAATCCGCTTGAGTGAACAATTGAGCCAATTATTTGGTAATTGAACTGGCCTTTTTGTAATATATAATTTTGTCTGAATTGTAATCGAGTGATATACAATAAGTTGCAAGCGTAATTTCAAGGCACCAGTAAAACGGGCATTTCTCATATTATTTTTAATTTTATTATGATACAAAGGCCTTCTTAACAAGTTCTTTGCAAAAGAGCCCTGCGGACAAATGGCATATTATGCTGCAATTTGTATTGCGCGCTATCATTTTCCAAACATTATATGGCAAGAAATTAGAATAAGTTCTCCAGCAAATCCCTATCCACAAGATTTGGCAATGGAACTTGTAAATCGGGATTTGCGGAGACTGTCCTAGCAAGAGTTGACATTGCCTCAGGATTTCGCGCCCAACTCCGACGTGCGATGCCGTTGTTGACATCCCAATACAACATGCTTTGCATACGTCGCTCGGCATCATCACTGCCGTCAAGTACCATGCCGAATCCACCGTTGATGACTTCTCCCCAGCCAACTCCTCCACCATTGTGAATGGACACCCAGGTAGCTCCTCTAGCGGCATCACCGATGACATTGTGAATAGCCATATCTGCCGTGAATCTGCTGCCATCGTAAATATTGGCCGTTTCCCTAAATGGCGAATCTGTACCTGACACATCATGATGATCACGTCCTAACACAATTGGACCCTTGAGCTGACCATTTTTGATGGCTTGGTTAAATGCCGTAGCAATTTCGATCCTACCTATGCAGTCGGCATACAATATTCTTGAAAATGATCCCACAACTGGAATCTTCTCATCCGCCTGCTCTATCCACCTAATGTTGTCCCTGAGCTGCCCTTTAATCTCCTCAGGTGCCTCATGGAGCAAATTTTTAAGTACAGTCCTCGCGATTGCATCAGTGCTATCAAGGTCTTCTTTAAGCCCCGAAGTACATACCCAGCGGAATGGGCCAAAGCCATAGTCAAAACACATGGGCCCCATGATATCTTCTACATACGAAGCATATCGATAAGTTCCTGTTTCTTTATTTTTCCACACATCAGCATCAGCCTCACCAGCTTCTTTGAGGAAGGCATTGCCGTAGTCCCAAAAGTACATGCCACGGGAGCTCAAAGTATTGATCGCGTCAACGTGTCTGCGCAAGGTTTTCCGTACCTCAGTGATGAATGCTGGCTTGTCATTCAGCATGAGTTCTTTTGCCTCCTCAAATGTGAATCCCTGTGGTGTATATCCACAATCATCAATATTGTGTAGTGATGTCTGGTCAGAACCCAGATCAATGGGAATGTTTCTCTCGACAAATTTTTCCCATAGATCGACAACATTGCCCGCATATACCAAGGCGACTGCTGTCTTATTTTGCTTGTGCAATTGCATGGCATCAATAAGCTGGTCAAGGTCATGGTACACATGTTGTGCCTCAATGTAGCCATCGCTTACTCGTTGATTGATAGCATCGGGATCGGTCTCAGCAATAACTCCTACAGCACCTGTGATCATGGAAGCAAGCGCTTGAGCACCTGACATGCCGCCCAGACCAGATGTTATATATGTAACTCCTTCCAAACTGTCGGTTCCGAGATTCTTTTTGCGCCCTGCATTGAGCAAAGTGATTACCGTTCCATGGACAATACCTTGCGGTCCGATATACATGAATGAACCTGCGGTCATCTGCCCGTATTGAGTGACCCCAAGGGCATTATACTTATTCCAATCCTGTTTGGATGAATAATTTGGAATCATCATACCATTGGTGACGATGACTCTAGGAGCGCCAGGATGGGATGGAAATAATCCCATTGGGTGACCAGAATACATAACCAAGGTCTGATTTTCGTTCATTTGGGACAGAAACTGCATCGTCAGCAGGTATTGAGCCCAATTCTGAAATACAGCTCCATTACCACCATATGTGATCAGTTCATGTGGATGCTTTGCCACCTTCGGATCCAAGTTGTTTTGGATCATCAACATGATCGCAGCAGCTTGAGGGATTTGAGCTGGATATTCGCTGATCGGCCTTGTATGCATAGCATATTCAGGACGATAGCGATGCATATAGATCCGGCCATATTGTGTTAGCTCTTGCGCAAATTCGGGAGCGAGAATTGCGTGGCTTTCTTTGGGAAAATATCGCAGTGCATTTTCAACTGCCAATTGTTTTTCAGCTTTGCTTAGAACTCCTTCGATCGACCGCTTGGGTGCATGACTGACACTAGGATCTAATGCTTTGGCTGGTGGTAAGGTCGATGGAATGCCCTGAATGATGGCAGCTTGAAAAATAGAATACGACGGCATAATTGGCTTGGGGACGGTACTCGCGCAAGGTACAGAGTAGGACCGCAATTTTGCAAAATGAAGTTCAAAAAAAAAGCACCCATTCAATGAATGGATGCTTTAATCTCAATAAATCTGGCCTAAGCCTGAAATATTATTTTTGGTTTACAACTTTCAGATTCTCTGGAGTTGTTGTTGATGCAGTTGCAGTTCCTTTTTTAGCGGCGCAGCAAGATTTGCCTGAAGATTTTGCAGCACATGCTTTAGGTGCAGCTTCCTCATTTACCATTACACCAGTTGCAGTCGCTTCGCCCGGAGCGGTAGCAGATGCAGATGCAGTGCCTTTAGCAGCGCAGCAAGACTTGCCTGAAGCCATTTGGTCTTTAGTGCAGGCAGGAGTTGTAGAAGCATGTTTTGCTGTGCAAGTTGTTTGAGCAGCGCAAGCTTTCTTAGTAGAAGTTGCTTGTGGCTCCAATTTTTTTGCGTCAGCAGATTGTGCCTGAATTGTAGCTATTCCGGCAAAACCTAAAAAAGCAACAGATAGAATTAATTTTTTCATAGGAAAGATTTGTTTTTTTTTGACAGTTTAAAGATATAGTAAATAAGCATTCAAACGCACGATGCCACTACTTTTAGCGGAAGTTTAACATTTTACCTACTTCATACTCAGCATCTACGAACATAAACGGCAACATTTGTACTCGTATTGCTGGCCTTGTCTATCAACAATCCGAAAGTTCTATTTTTGCAGTTTTAGGGGCCAAATTGCATAATTTTTGTCCCTAAATTCGCCAAAATTTGCTATATTTCCTGTTCGAGACAAATAAACTAAATTCAAATGAGAACCTTTCTCCACACTGCATTGATTATCATATTTGGAGGCTTGGCAATAGGCGTACAAGCTCAAAAATTTGACAAAAAACCTGTACTCAGTCCACCGCACTATCCGATAAGCAAAGAAACCTTGCACAAGGTAAAACCCATCGGACCTGCAGTACCTATGGCTTCCAACCCTTTAACATCTATGCAACACCCTATGCAAAGCATGGGCTATCATGGAGCACCCAAAAAATCAGCCAGTCCTGGCTTCAAGGCGATGTCTTATGATCAAAATGGCACTCCAACCTGGATCAGCGTCAATCCTGAAATAGTGCACTCTCGTGGACTAAACCAGGCTGAGAGTGCCAAGGATGTACTTGCTCAGGCCAACGGAATCCTCAGTACTGTGCCAGAAATTAATGAGTATAGAGTGATTTCAGAAATCCAAGACGAATTGGGCAAATCTCATATCCGTTTTGAACAAATGTACCAAGGAATTCCTGTTTTTGGTGCTGAAATGGTCGTGCATTCCGATCAAGCAGGTCCATATCTGCTCAACGGCAATGTGTTCCCAACGCCAAAGGATATTTTGAATAGCGAACCAACATTTAGCTCCCAAGCAGCAATAGACTTAGCAAAATCTGCTCTTCAAGCGAAAGGCATTTCATTTGAACTATTAGATTCCAAACAATTGCGATTTGTAGATGGAATTCAAGAGCAGCAGCAGATCGTATGGTATCGCAGATCAAAACAGTCTGCAGAGATTCAATTGGCGTGGCATATCACCATTCTGCCTGATATGATAAACCACTGGGACTTCTTCATCGACGCTGAGAATGGACAGATCCTCAATGAATACAATAGCATTTGCCGCTTCCATGACGATCATAAGGAGCACTCTACTGCCGCCCCTACAGTACAAATAACTATAGCTGATGATATGCCTAACAGCCCGCAGGCCGATGGTGTTGCTACAGCCAATGCGACGGATCTCAATAACGTGAGCCGCTCGCTTAATACATACAGCGTTGGTTCTACATTTTATATGTTGGATGGATCACGTAGTATGTATAAATCTTCACAGAGCAGTATGCCCAATGATCCCGTAGGCGTGATCTGGACTATCAATGCGATGAATACTTCTCCAGAAAATAGCGACTTCAAGTACGATCATGTAAGCTCGGGCAACAACACCTGGACCAATAAGACATCCGTGAGTGCGCATTACAATGGAGGTGTTGCTTATACATATTTCAAGACGGTTCATGGACGCGAATCAATCAACGGTAAGGGCGGTAATATCATTTCATTCTTCAACGTAGCAGATGCTGGAGGCGGGGGTATGGACAATGCTTTTTGGAATGGCTCTGCAATGTTTTATGGCAATGGAGCTTCGGCGTTTCAGCCTCTCGCCAAGGGCCTTGACGTTGCAGGTCATGAGATGTCACATGGCGTCATTCAAAATACTGCAAATATGGCTTATCAAGACGAGCCGGGTGCCCTTAATGAATCTTATGCCGACGTGTTTGGCACTTTGATTGACTCTGATGACTGGCTGATGGGCGAGGATGTGGTCAAAGTGAGTTCATTTCCATCAGGAGCATTGCGCAGCATCCAGGATCCACACAATGGTGGTTCTTCACTAAATGATAATGGTTACCAGCCACGAATTTACTCAGAGAAATACACTGGTAGTCAAGATAATGGAGGAGTGCATATCAATTCGGGGATTCCAAACTGGGCATTTTTCAAATTTGTCAATAAACTATCAGGCGCAGATCTGGCAGCAAAAAAAACCAAAGCAGGAACAGTTTATTATAAGGCTTTGAATCAATATCTAACTAAGTCAAGCAAGTTTATCGATGCGCGAAATGCCATCATTCAGGCAGCAACAGACCTTTTTGGAGCTAATTCAGCAGAAGTAACTGCGGCCAAGGATGCATGGGCGGAAGTTGGAATTGGCGCTGGAGGAGGGGGAGATTATGAAAAAGATGTCAACGTCAATCCGGGCCAGGATTATGTATTTATCATTAGCGACAATACCAACAAGTTGAATATTTGCTCTAATACTGGCACCAATGTCGAACTAGTATCAAATACGATTTTGAATAGTCGCCCAAGCGTGTCAGATAACGGTGATTATACTGTGTTTGTAGGCGACGATAAGAAAATTCACCTGATCACTATAGATTGGAGCAATGGTGATGTTGCGGAAGAAATCATTCAGGACGAGCCTATTTGGAGGAATGTAGCCCTATCTAAGGACGGGGCCAAGGTTGCTTGTGTGGATGACACCTATGACAATCTAGTCTGGGTTTATTCATTTGAATTGGAAGAATGGCTGGATTTTGCACTTTACAATGCAACTACTGCGGATGGTGGAAATCATACTGAAGACCTCAAGTACGCAGATGCCCTGGAGTTTGATTTAACAAGTTCAGTGCTTGTGTTCGACGCATATAGCGAAATTGCAAAATCTGGTGGAGGGAACATTTCATATTGGGATGTGTCATTTATTGAAATTTGGGATCACGCCAATGATAATTTTGCTGATGGATATATCGAAAAACTATTTGCCGGACTACCAGAGAATACAAGCGTGGGTAATCCAAGTTTCTCCAAAAACTCACCTTATATCGTAGCATACGATTTCATAGATGACAACGAAGAAACTTATGCTTTGGAAATTGCCAACATTGAAACTGGAGAATATGGGGAAATATTTGTTAATGACCAATTGAATTGGCCAAATTTCTCCAAGCTTGACAACAAGATTATCTTCAACGCGGCCGACAATAACGGCAACGCAGTAGTTGGTATCAGCGGCTTGAGCGCCGATAAATTGAGTCCGACAGGAGATCCAGTCGTCTTCATTTCTGGCTATCAATATGGCGTTTGGTTTGCCAATGGCGAACGTGTCATCTTAAAAGTGAATGATCAGCAGGCAAATGCCAATGTGAAATTGTATCCAAATCCTGTGACTGAGTCTTTAACAGTGAGCATCAATTCTCTAAGCGCTGAAAGAGTTCAATTGACAATCAATGACGTCATGGGTAGAGAAATGCAAACACAAAGCATTGAGCTGCATCAGGGGCTAAATGAAATAAACATCGCTGTAGATAATTTGCCGGCAGGTCAGTATTGGGTCAGAGTAAATGCTGGGCAAGAGAGCACAGTATTGTCTGTAATGAAATATTGAGGTAAGAAAGAACGCGTTACATTTGGGCGGCTTCACTCGAAGCCGCCTTTTTTAATATTCAGACTTTTGGGCAAAATCTTAATAATACGTTTTTCTTCCATCGGTGACATCGTGCTGACGACGCCTGTGATCCGTTGCCTGGCAAATCAAACGGAGTCGGAGATTCATTTTCTTACTAAGAAATCATTTGCTTCTGTACTTGCGGGCAATCCATATATTTCTAAGCTCTGGTCGACAGATGGAAATGATCGAGTGCTGGTCGAGCAACTTCGGGCAGAAGAGTTTGATTGGATATTTGATATGCACAAAAACAGCTTGAGCAGACATTATTGTGCTCAACTTGATCGCCCTGCAATAGGTTTTGACAAGATAAATGTTAGGAAATGGCTTATGGTCAACCTCAAAGTTGATTTGCTGCCGCAAAAGCATCTGGTCGAACGTTATTTCGCATCGCTGGAGCCTAAAGGAATCCATTATGACGGTTTGGGATTGGATTATTTCCTCCCTGATTTAATTAAAGAACAGTCGAGTGCCTTGATTCCTACTAAACCATTTATCACAATTGCATTAGGTGCCGCGCACGCCACCAAACAAATTCCAATTGCCGGAATCCGTGAAATTTGTTCTCAGATCGATGCTCCGATAGTATTGCTTGGAGGTCCGAAGGAAAAAAGCCTTGGCGATGAGATCTCAGCTTCATTTGCGCATGTTGTCAATACCTGCGGCCAGTTCTCTCTGGCAGAATCAGCATTTGCTGTGCAAAAATCAAGAATCCTTGTGACACCAGACACTGGAATGATGCATATTGGTGCCGCTCTGCGTAAGAAAATGATCGTTGTTTGGGGCAATACTATTCCTCAATTTGGTATGTATTCATTTTACCCTAATGGCTTCAATCTTGCCACAAATTATGAGGTGAATGGTCTGAATTGCCGACCTTGCTCCAAAATTGGCTTTAAAGCTTGCCCCTATGGCCATTTCCGTTGCATGCTGGAACAGGAATATCATCGGATGGCAGCTGAAATCGAAGCAGTACTAGGAGCTTAATTTGAGTAAGTCGCTATGATTTGCGGTATTGACCCGGCAATGCTTTGCCAAACGCTGATTTATCTTTGAAAAGCCTTAGAATCGCTGCCCCTAAAAACCGTATATTTGCGGCTTATGAAGAATATTCGAAACTTTTGCGTCATTGCGCATATCGATCACGGGAAGAGTACGCTCTCAGATCGCTTGCTGCAGACCACTCATACGGTATCAGATAGAGATCTCAAAGCGCAGACGCTCGACGACATGGATCTCGAGCGCGAACGCGGAATCACTATCAAGAGCCACGCCGTTCAATTGCAGTATGATAGCCCTGATGGCGAGACTTACACCCTCAATCTTATCGACACACCGGGCCACGTAGACTTTTCCTATGAAGTTTCGCGCTCAATCGCAGCCTGCGAAGGTGCTTTGCTACTTGTCGATGCTACACAAGGCATTCAAGCGCAAACCATCTCCAATCTTTATCTGGCCATCGAGAATGACCTGGAAATCATCCCAGTGCTCAATAAGATCGACATGCCCAATGCCATGCTTGAAGAGGTCACTGAGCAAATTATTGACTTGATAGGATGTAAGCCTGAAGATATTATACATACAAGCGGCAAGACTGGCGAAGGAGTAGATTTACTTCTAGAAGCGATCGTTAAGAGTATTCCAGCACCAAAGGGCGACCCTGATGCACCTCTGCAAGCCTTGATATTTGATTCAGTTTTCAATTCATTCAGAGGTATTATCGCTTACTTCAGAATACTGAATGGTACTATGCGCAAAGGTGAAAAAGTGCGCTTCGTCAATACTTCCAAAGAATATAACGTCGACGAACTGGGGATACTTCAGTTGAATCTAATAGAAAAAAAGGTTTTGTCTGCAGGGAATGTGGGCTATATAATCACAGGAATCAAGGTCTCCAAAGAGATCAAAGTTGGTGATACCATCACGGGAGTTGTCAATCCTTGCAAAACGGCCATCCAAGGTTTTGAAGATGTGAAACCAATGGTATTTGCCGGAATCTATCCGATCGACAATGAGGATTATGAAGATCTGAGAGACAGTCTTGAGAAATTGCAGCTCAACGATGCGTCTCTAGTGTTCGAGCCAGAGAGCTCGGCTGCATTAGGCTTTGGCTTCCGCTGCGGATTCCTCGGTATGTTGCACCTTGAGATCGTTCAAGAGCGTCTTTCGAGAGAGTTTGACCAAGATGTCATCACGACGGTTCCTAACGTATCGTACCATGCATTTACCACTAGGGAGCCAAATGTCATGTTGATCGTCAACACGCCAAATGATCTCCCAGAACCGACTTCGCTATTTAGAGTTGAAGAGCCGTATATCACAGCACAAGTCATCACCAAACCCGAATATATAGGAGCTATCATGTCATTGTGCATGGATAAGCGTGGTGCACTTACTAAGCAACACTATTTGACCCAACTGAGGGTTGAACTGACTTTCGAATTACCACTTGCGGAGATCGTATTTGATTTCTATGATCGCTTGAAATCTATTTCAAGAGGGTATGCGTCATTTGACTATTCTCCATTAGAATATCGTGAGACCGAGTTGGTCAAATTGGATATCAGGCTTAATGGAGATCCTGTCGATGCACTGTCGGCATTGGTTCACCGCAGCAAAGCAGAGAGCCTTGGAAGGAAGATCACTGCCAAGTTGAAGGATTTGTTGCCAAAACAACAATTCGTTATTGCTATTCAAGCGTCGATTGGAGCAAAGATCATTGCCAGAGAGACAATCTCTGCTATGCGTAAAGACGTTACCGCCAAATGTTATGGTGGAGATATCTCCCGTAAGCGCAAGCTATTGGAAAAGCAGAAAGAGGGCAAGAAGAAGATGCGTCAGATCGGTAATGTAGAGGTGCCACAAAAGGCATTCCTTGAGGTTCTCAAGCTGGATTAATTCCAGATTCCTCATTTCTTATTGCTTGGAGTTGAATGAATTGCTTTATATTTGGAAAGCTGGCTAAACTTGTAGTGGCCAAGTATTATACTTAAAATCAATTCCATATTATGAAGCAAAAAATCTTAATCGCGTGCTTGATAGCAATTCCATTTTCTTCTTTTTCGCATTCCGATCAAGCAAGGCCTGTAGATCCTGAGAAAGAGGCTACTTTGTTTGAAATGCCAAATGTCCTTACATTTGGATACAGAGGTCATTTACCATGTTATGCTAGGTATGAAGTAGAAATGAGGAAGGCGATTGTCAATTATATTGTCAATGCCTATACACTCCCATTTACCATAGAAATGGATATCAAGTTCCGTAAACTAGCCCTTGACCTAAAAGCAGAATTTTATGATTGCGTGGAATTCACTTATCCTAAACTCAAATAGCTGATTCATTCATTATTAGTTTGCAATTACCTTCTTATAAAATTCAAATCGTAGCAACCTGTTTTAGCAGTAAATCCGAGGTATCGGAGATGCTTCTCAAGCGATTTTTTTGAAGGAATACTAGTAGGACCCGATCTTTCGATTTCGTATCCACAGTAAAGACTTCACTATTCGCAGCAAAATAAGCCAATAAAAAAAGGGACAATCTCACGATTGCCCCTTTTCTATTTTAGACCAATTCAGGCTTAGTGCTGAATCGAGACCTTTTCAGTAAGTCTATTTCCATCGGCAGATATGCGCACCAGATATAATCCGGCAGGAAGATTTGCAGTTGAAATCGACTTAGTTGTTTGACCTTTTTCAAAACCAGTGATTGACATATGGCGCTTGCCTTGCATGTCGATGATATCGATTTGAGTTTCGAGGGCATTCCAGTTTTCGAGATTGATTGTCAATTGCTCGTTAGCAGGATTTGGATACAGGCTAGCTGTACCTTTCACTTTATTTGAACCCTGTTTGATCAATGGGTTAGGGTCTTGACCTCCACCCCAAGGGCCTTCAGATTTTCCGATATCGACCTTGCCATTGCAAAGCACCTTGCTGTTGACAGTTACCGTGAATGCGCATTGTCCTTCGTTGCCTGCTGCATCCTTAGCCAAATAGCTTACAGTAGTAGTGCCATTAGGGAAATATGAGCCACTTGGAAGACCTGATTTCAACACTAGATTCAGAGAAGGAGTGCAGTTATCCGTTGCATTGATCGTGTAAATCACTGGCTTATCGCAGCTATAAACAATGATAGGTGCAGGGCAAGTCACAACTGGAGCTAATTGGTCAACAATATTGACCAATATCTGTGCAGTTTCCTTGTTGCCATTGGCGTCAGTCACGGTGTACAATACTATCTTCTGACCTAGGTCATCACAATTGAAACTAGAATTGCTGAACGTTCTGCTAGCAATAGCGCAATTGTCTGTGCTTCCTAGATCAACAGCTTCAGGAGTTAATTGGGCTTGGCCATTGGCATCGAGGCTTATTGTTGTTACGGCTAGAGCTACCAAAGTTGGTTTCTCAGTATCAGTTGATTGGATATTAAATTGCAGTTCATTGTGACAACCATTTCCATCAGTGATAATGACACTAACTGGACCAGCGCTTAAGCCTTGTGCTGCTTGATTAGTCGAACCATTGCTCCATGCGTATGTGTAAGGAGCACCAACACCACCTGCGGCTGCAATACTGATTGCGCCATTTTGATCGCTTGGGCAGATTACATTGACCAAATTGGTTGTAGTTGCGCTAATTTGCGTTGGTTGAGTGATTACTACGTCTACTGTTGCTGGGCAACCATTTTCGTCGAGCACAGCCACTTGGTATGTTCCAGCAAGCAATCCCGACTGAGTAGCACCAAGCTGACCATTCGGCCATGTGATTAGTAGTGAACCAGTTCCGCCGTTGGCATTGATCGTGGCAGCTCCATTTGCTTCACCGTAACAAGTCGCATTTGTTTGCTGTATAACTTGAGCAAGCAGAGCGCATCCAGGTGCGGACACACCAACAGTTTGCATTGTTGTACAATTATTTGCATCGGTGATGGTCACTGAATATGCACCTGGCAGCAAACCAGTTATGGTAGCTGTTGTTTCGCCATTGCTCCATAGATAAGTGTAGGGGCCTACACCTCCAGTCGGCACTGCCGTTGCTGTTCCATCGGGAACATTAGGAGCAGAAACGTTGGTACTTGTAGCATTGGCAGCAAGGCTCGTTGGTTCTGTTAAAGTAAATGAGCTCAAAGTGGTACAATCCGCTTCATCAGTGATGGTAACTGTATAATTGCCAGGACCGACATTTGAGATTGAATTGGTTGTTCCGTTATTTGACCACAAATATTCCAAGACACCTGCGCCACCTGAAACTATTACTGTAGCATTTCCATTATTTGCACCATTACATGCAGGATTTTGCTGGCTGGTGCTTACCGTCATTGAAGAATTCAAAATTACCATGGAAGTATCTCTGTCGAGACATCCATTGTAGATATTGGTGATTCTCAAAACATAAGCACCTGGAGCATCAACTACTGGAGTCAATGTATTGGCACCTGAAGCTATATGACCGTTGGTAGTAGTCCACAGCAAGTTGTATTCAATGCCGTTGGATGAGGCAGATCCGTTAAGGCTTACTTGATTGACTGTGCAAGTCAATGCACCATCAGGACCGGCATCGCTATTCGGAGGAGTGATGTAAGAAGCTACGTACACACTTGTCTCATCGGAACAATTGTACTGCGAAGTTTTGACTTCGAGAAAGTAGTCACCTTCTGTACCGACAGTGGCATTCAATGTGTTACCACCTGATAAGATTACTCCATTTGGAGTAGTCCATTTGTAAGTAATGCCAGGACCGCTAGTGGATCCTGATCCACTTACCACTTGGGTAGGACTAATACAGGTTATGTCGCCGTTTACGCTGGCAACTGCTATTGGAGCCGCGATGCTCGAGATCGTTGCAGATTTTGTCTTGATACAACCATGATTGTCAGTTACAGTCACTATATAAGTACCGGCACTAAGATTTGGATTGACTGGCCCAGTATTTCCATTATCCCATTCGTATGAATAACCGGGAGTTCCTCCGTTTGCTGCAACGGTAATTTGTCCGTTGACATCGCCACAGTGTTGAGGGATACTTGCAGTCACATTGACATTGACTGCAGCTGTCGGTTGACCAACTATGATATTGTTAGTCACTCTTATGCCGCCAAATTGACCAGTGATGGTGCACTTGTAAGTTCCTTGTGTAAGATTGCTGATATCTTCAGTATGAGCACCATTTGACCAGTTAAAGCTAAATGGAGGTAGACCAGAGGTCACAGTAAGGTTAATCGAACCATTGTTGCCGCCAAAACAAGCAACTGATTGAGTTTCTTGCTGATATAGTACTTCAGAGCATTCTTGAGCTTCCGCCCATAATGTTGCAGTTGGAACTTGTCCCACTTCAGTTATGATCCTGTTAGGGCATATTTTATATATCGTTGGGAAGTAAGCGATCTGATAATCACTATTGGAAGAGGCATCATTGATGATAGGATAAGTAGTACCATTGACCCAGTTACCCTGAGTGCCGCCTACACAGCCGCTTGGTCCATAGAGGCAAGCCAAATTAGTTGCGTTGTCTGCTTCGATGAAGAATACCATCAGCTGATCCGTTCCCGGAGGGCCATAAGTATCATACAGATTGCGAAGTGCATGAGTGTTGTGATAGTTCCAGCATGGTCCACACCATGTAGCCGAAAAATCAAGGAAAACCGGTTTGCCAGCATCCAGTAGATCATACAAATGCCATGATTGTCCGTTCAGGTCAGTCATGGTCCAATCCGGAGCTACAGAGCCGTCGGGAAGTTGGGCAAATGACTTTGTAAAAAGACAAGTTAGCAGTAAACTAAGCAGGGTTAATTTTTGCCTCATCGTTGGGTGGTAATTGGTAAGAAAATTGGTCTTTCGATTCATAACAAAAATATAATTTTATGATTACACTTTTATATAAAATCTTATAAAGTTTTTGAGATTATTTGGAGACTATTATATGTTCCTTTGGTTTTGGACATCAAATCAGGCCGCAATTAGTTACACCACTACGAGCAAAATATTGAAAGATTTATAGATATATGAATATCAGATAAATATAAATATAACTTATATTAATATATTTAACCTATCGTCTCTTCCTTGAAAAGTGACTCAACGAAAGCCACTTTGTTGAAGATGTGCAGCTTTTCGATGCTTTCGCCGACACCGATATATTTGATGGGAATCTGAAATTGATCTGAGATGCCGAGCACGACTCCACCTTTGGCTGTGCCATCGAGTTTTGTCATCGCCAGTGCGTTGACATCGGTCACTTCGATGAAATGTTTGGCTTGTTCAATCGCATTCTGTCCTGTGGTAGCGTCCAACACCAAAAGCACTTCCTGAGGTGCATTGGGCAGCTTCTTTTCGATGGACCGCTTGATCTTTGACAGCTCTTGCATGAGGCTTGTCTTATTGTGAAGTCTGCCTGCCGTGTCGATCAATACGACATCATATTTCTGCTCTACTGCCATTTGAACTGCTTCATAAGCTACGGCGGCGGGATCGGTATTCATTCCTTTGCTGTAGAATCCGCAGCCAACTCTCTCGGACCAGATTTTCAATTGATCTACGGCTGCAGCTCGGAAAGTATCGCCTGCGCCCATCAATACCTTATATCCTTTCAACTGAAACTGATATGCCAGTTTGCCTATAGTTGTAGTCTTACCCACACCGTTGACGCCAACCACTAGGATCACATATGGCAGGGTAGGGCTAAGGATGGTAAAATCCTCGTAATCCGCTGTTTTGTTTTCAGTGAGCAGATTGACGATCTCGTTTTTGAGCAGCTTGTTTAGCTCGGAGGTGTTGATGTATTTATCAGCAGCGACGCGCTTTTCGAGGCGATCAATGATTTTGACGGTAGTCTCTAAGCCCACATCGGAGCCAATCAGGATCTGTTCCAGTTCATCGAGAACCTCTTCATCTACAGTAGACTTCCCGGCGATCGCTTTTGTGATTTTGCCAAATAGCCCAGTTTTGGTTTTCTCGAGGCCTTGATCTAGTTCTTGTTCTTTTTCCTTGTTGAAGAAGCGCTTAAAGAAATTCATATATCAATGGATTGGAGTAGAGGGATGTAAAATACAAAAGACTTTTCCGACAGGCAGAAAAGTCTTTTGTAGCATAAAACGGCGGGCCGCTTATTTAGTGTTTTCGAAGAAATCTTTCACTTTGTCCTTGTGAATGATTTGCTCCTTATAGCTGTATTTGCCTGAAACAGGGTCTTTGACGCTTTTGATAACGCGAACGTGATCACGACCTGAACCTGCATTCGCAGCACGTTGCGCAACTCTCGCATTTTTGGATACTTTCTTAGCCATGATTATTTAATTTCGCGGTGAACAGTCATCCTTTTCAGCACAGAATTGAATTTCTTCAGTTCGACGCGATCCGGAGTATTTTTACGGTTTTTCTCAGTGACGTAGCGGCTTGTGCCCGGTAATCCACTTTCTTTATGTTCGGTGCACTCCAGAATGATCTGTATGCGATTCCCTTTGCTTCTTTTTGCCATTTTGGGTCAATTTACTGCGGTCAGCTTATATTTTTACAGGCAAAATCATGCCCTGCTTTTTCAATTTTTTCAGATAAGAATACAATCCCAATTTGTCAATTGTACGGATAGCACTCGTGGATACTCTCAGGGAGACCCATTCGCCAGTCTCTGGCATAAAGAATCTTTTCTTTTGCAGATTAGGCAAAAAACGGCGTCTTGTCTTCCTATTTGAGTGAGAAACATTGTTTCCCGTTATAGGTCTCTTACCGGTTAATTCACAAACTTTTGACATCGTTCAACTATTTTCAGAGTTCATGCAGAAGGCTTGAAATAAGATCTGCAGCGGATTTCGTGACCTCGGCAAGATTCGAACTTGCAACCTTCTGATCCGTAGTCAGATGCTCTATCCAATTGAGCTACGAAGCCTTCCATTTCGAAAGTGGATGCAAAGATATATCTATTACACAGTTTTACAAGTGAATATTGAAAAATTTAT
>JBDSUZ010000394.1:0-3208 GCA_039927395.1 Saprospiraceae bacterium
GACGTCCATTGGGTCACTGCCAAATATGATCTTGCGGATATCGCCGTCCATTTCGTGTACACGGTCAACCGTCTGATTAACTTTCTCCATTTGTTTGTTGACAGCGGCGTATCGAACTTTCATTTGGTCCAATTCCATCATGAGGGCTTTCTCACCATTAGAAGGAAATAATTGCCCAAATACTATCGCAAGACAAAAGGAACCAAAGGAGAGGGCTCCGCCAATACCCAAGCCACGAAATATCTTCCATTTCAAAGGAGTCTTGTAGGACTCAAATTGCAATGTTTTGGAATTGAAAGTAAATTTTTCCCTTTTCATAAAAGCTTCTAAGGCGGATTGACTAATTTTGCAGCGTTTTAGCGCAATGGTTAGTTCAGGGGATTCGGGGACGTGGATATCGGCAAATGTACATTGCGATACCGCTCTGACCAAATAAAACCAGATCAAATTTTAGCTTAATTGTGTTAAATGTCAATTTGTATCTGCTTGATTCATAATAAGCTGCACATTTGACTACCTTGATTCTTCGATACACTTGATCGTTTTTGCATATTTGTCTGTACTATGAGATCCAACGAAATACGCCAAATTTTCTTTGATTATTTTGCTTCCAAAGGACATAAAATTGTGCCCTCCGCACCTATTGTCAACAAGAATGACCCGACACTGATGTTTACCAACGCAGGTATGAATCAGTTCAAAGATTTCTTCCTGGGCAACAAGAAAATCGTCGATAGCAGGGTCGCTGATACCCAAAAATGCCTTCGAGTATCTGGTAAGCACAATGATTTGGAGGATGTTGGGATTGATTCCTACCATCACACCATGTTTGAGATGTTGGGCAATTGGTCATTTGGTGATTACTTCAAGCAGGAAGCCATTTCATGGGCTTGGGATCTTTTGACCAATCATTACAAGATTGCGAAGGACAGAATCTACGTCACCGTATTTGAAGGTGATGTTAAGGAAGGTCTATCAAGAGATGATGAAGCAGCGCAAATCTGGGAGCGCTTCATGCCATTAGATCGGATATTGTCATTTAATAAGAAAGACAATTTCTGGGAAATGGGCGATACTGGACCATGTGGCCCTTGTACCGAAATTCATGTTGACATTCGTACTGATGAGGAACGTGCCAATCAAGATGGCGCTGAATTGGTCAACAACGACCATCCTCAGGTGATTGAAATTTGGAACAATGTATTTATCCAATACAATCGCAAGGCTGATGGCAGCCTAGAAGAGCTTCCGGCTAAGCATGTTGACACGGGCATGGGCTTTGAACGTCTTTGTATGGTGTTGCAAGGCAAATCTTCTAATTATGACACTGACATATTCGCAACTTACATAAAGGCTATTGAGGAAATTTCAGGAGTTCCCTACACTTCTTCCTATGACCGCTCCGCGAAATCAGATATCGCGATGCGTGTGGTTTCAGACCATATACGTGCTGTAGCATTTACGATAGCTGACGGTGAATTGCCAGGGCATACTGGTGCGGGATATGTAGTGCGCAGAATTTTGAGGAGAGCTGTTAGGTATTATTATTCCTTTCTTAATATTCAACAGCCATTGATGTATAAGTTGATCCCCATGCTTGCGGATCAATTTGCCAATACATTTCCAGAACTCAAAGCCCAGAGTTCATTGATTGGAAGAATCATCTTGGAGGAAGAAAAATCATTTCTACGAACCTTAGAAGCGGGCCTCAAGAGGTTAGATGTGATGGCTGTCAATAATGGCATTCTCGATGGCAAACAGGCATTTGAATTATATGACACCTATGGTTTCCCAATAGATCTGACTCGTCTGATATTGTCAGAGAAGAATCAGGAAGTCGATGAAATTGGCTTTAACGAAGCCCTCGCTGCGCAAAAAGCTAGGTCAAGGGCCGATGCTCAAAAAGAAGTTGGCGATTGGCGTGTAATTAAGGAAGGCCAGGATGCCAAATTCGTTGGTTATGAGGAACTTGAGTCAGAAGATTCAAGCATTCTTAAAGTTCGTCAAATCAACGAAAAGGGCAATACCAATTACCAACTAGTGTTGGACAAAACACCATTCTACGCAGAATCCGGAGGACAAATAGGAGATACAGGCATTTTGATGATAGGTGAGGAGCGTGTTCAAGTACTCGATACCAAGCGCGAAAATGATTTGATCATTCATTTAGCAGACCATTTGCCAGAGAAGCTCGACTTGCCTGTTACATGTATCGTTGATAGTCAACGCAGGGCTAAGACCGAACGCAATCACAGCGCAACGCATTTGTTGCATGCTGCCCTCAGATCAGTGCTCGGAACGCATGTTCACCAAAAAGGATCGCTTGTTGGGCCTGATCATTTGCGATTTGACTTTTCGCATTTCGAAAAGGTGTCTGCAACAGAACTGAAGCAAATAGAGCAGATTGTCAATGCCAAAATCCGTGAAGACTTCGCCAAGATCGAAGCACGAGATATTCCTATTGAGGAGGCAAGAGCTTCGGGAGCGATGATGCTTTTTGGAGAGAAATACGCTGATAAAGTGCGCATGATCACTTTTGATCCTTCATTCTCACGAGAATTATGCGGCGGTTGCCACGTCCGATCTACAGGACAAATTGGATATTTCAAGATTGTCTCTGAATCTGCCATCGCGGCAGGAATTAGAAGAATTGAAGCGCTTACAGCTGAAAAGGCTGAGGCTTGGGTGGAGGATAAACTTGGAGAATTGTCGCAGATTAAGGAAATGTTGAACAACTCACCAAATCCCCTCAAGGCGCTGCAAAATGTGCTCGAAGATCAAAAGTCATTACAAAAAGCTGCAGAAAGGTTCGCCAAAGAAGCGGCAAATCAAGAGAGGAAAGTACTTCAATCACAATTTGTCGATCAGAATGGATTTAGATCTCTAGTGGCAAATTCAGCATTGACAGATGTTAAAGTCGTCAAGAATTTGGCTTATGAGCTGCTGGCTGATGATAAAAATGCTGTTGTAATCATTGGATTTATTGCTGATGCAAAGCCATTTCTTATGATTGCAGCTTCGGAAGATCTCGCTAAATCTGGTAAGATTCATGCTGGAAATCTGATCAAGATACTTGCCGGCACTATTGGCGGTGGAGGAGGAGGACAAGCTTTCTTTGCCACTGCAGGCGGAAGCATTGTCGCCAAACTTGCTGATGCCCTTGATCAGGCACGTCAAATATTAACAGAAATCTAGCCCATGTTTGTTC
>JBDSUZ010000395.1:0-2630 GCA_039927395.1 Saprospiraceae bacterium
AGTATGATGGACAATAATCCAAGGATGATTGACATCATCGATTTATTGATATTTTCCTGCCCTAATGAAGGACCAACCAGGGATTCCTGAATGATCTTTGTTTTGGCAGGCAGTTTACCAATCTGCAATATGTTGGATAAATCCTTTCCTTCTTGAATTGAAAATCCGCCAGATATCTGAGAGTCTCCTGATAGAATCGGGTCATTGACACGTGGAGCAGACACTACTTCATCGTCAAGGACGATTGCAATCTCACGGTTGTTGTCTTGCGCTGCTTTGGTAGTCATTTCACCCCAAATCTTAGCTCCAAGATTATCCATTTTCAATGAAACTGCTACGCTGCCTGTGATTGGGTCAGGGTTTGCGTTGGCATTAACCACTCGGTCACCTTCTAAAGGAGCCTGATCGGATCCTCTTTTCTTCTTGATGGCGTACAGTTCATACTTAGTTGTAGCTCTTGAAGTCTTAGGGTCAACAGTAGGCTTGGCGGCCCACCTGAACATCAGATCCGATGGGAATATCTTGCGAACGTCCTCTCTGCTAAGGTATTCGTTGATTATGTTTTTCTTGTTCTTGTCAGCAACACCCATCACTGCAAATGGAGCGATCATCTGCTGTTGATTGGGAATATTCAAATCGAGCACAGAGGTCAAAGGTCCTTTTGTTTTCAGACCATTGTCCACTGGCACATCTTTGATTTCCATAGTAGAGTCAACTACATTGCCAAGGCTATCAGTCTTAGGAACATAAGTTGTGTCCTTTCTGGTCTTTGGTGCATTGATTGCCGCTGAATCAAGCATAGTGCTTGATGACAAAGCCTTATCGGCTGATGCAAATGCTTCCATGATACCTGGATCGGTAACGCGATATACATCCCAGAATTCCAGTTTGGCACTGGCTTGGAGGAATCTACGCGCCCTTTCAGGGTTGTCGATACCAGGCAATTCAACGACGATCAAGTCGCGAGCTGCGTCGAGAGATACATTTGGTTGTGTAACCCCGAATTTGTCGATCCTGTCTTTCAGCCTTTTGAAAGTCAGGTCAACTGTTTCGGAAGCTTTTTCACGCAAAATGCGCACAACTTCAGCATTGGTTGACTGAACTGTTAGCTTTTCTCTCATCGATGGGTTGATCGAGAAGATTGAAGCCAATTTCTTGTCGCCGGCTACTTCGTTCCAGGCATTTGAAAAAAGCGTTATAAACTCCGTTGGGGAAGTTTTCTGCTGAACGGTGGCCTTTTCCAAAGCTGACAGAAAGGAAGGATCCTTGCTGTTGTTGGATAGAGAAATGATGAATTCGCGCAAATCGACGCGAAGTACTGTACTCATTCCCCCTTTCAAGTCGAGTCCTAAAGCCAATTGCTGGCGCTTAAGATCCTCGTAAGTGTATTTTTTAATTAGGGGGATGCTGAAAATTTGCTCGCTAGACATGGAATCCAAATAGGAGACTCTTGCAATTTTCAAAGCCGCATCTTTATCAGCGGGATTGGAAATTTTAGCAGCTTGCGCTTCAGCATATGTTTGTGCATCGCCTTCGACCCGCCTGGTAGGCAGTAAGAAGATGTATTGCAATATACAAACGAGGGTAACAATTACCAGAAAGAACTTGAAAATACCTTTTCCCTGCATTGGAATATAGTGTTGAAAATAGAATAAAAAAAAGCGGTGCAAATATAACAATTTTCCTTATTCATTCTTGAACTTCCCCAATTATGCCCGATTATTCAAAATTTAGAGATTTAATAACAAAGGTTTTCCTTGAATTCAGAGAAGCAAAACGAGGAAAGTCTATATTTGAAATCATAAAGAACTTGGGTTCATTTGAACCAATAATTCACCCTAAAAATCTAAGAACACATGGGACTATTTTCATTCCTCAAAGAGGCCGGTCAAAAACTATTTGGCCACAAGACTGCGGCTCCTACTGCCTCAACACCAAGCACTGACGCGCCTAGTAATACTGCTGAAACCGAAAATCAAAATCGGGTAGCTGCACTTATCAGAGCTATTCAGCCACTAGGCATCGTGGTTGAAAATCTGTCAATAGATTATGCTGATCATCAGGTTACAGTCAATGGTCAGGTCGAAACCCAAGAACAAAGGGAAAAGATCATTTTGACATTGGGTAATGTAATCGGTGTTGCTGTTGTCGACGATCGATTGTCAGTAACCAATCCGGCTCCTGAAGCTACATTTTACGAAGTCAAATCAGGAGATTCACTTTCTAAGATCGCCAAGGCGCAATATGGAGATGCAATGAAGTATCCACTGATATTTGAGGCCAACAAACCGATGCTCAGTGACCCGGATCTAATCTATCCAGGACAAATGTTGCGCATTCCGCAGCTGTAACCAGCAAACTGAGATAAAAAGGGCCATTCAAGTATTTGAGTGGCCTTTTTTTATTCTTACTTGCCTTGAAACAAAAGCCTCTGCCCCATCTGAGCTTCGTTGAACTGGCCCAAATGCCATGCAAGATGCCCACTGACAATTGTTGATTCGACATTGCCGGTCATTTCTAAACCTTCAAGTGGTGACCAATTGCATTTATACTTGAGGTTTGACTTGTCGACAGTCCATTTCTTGTTGGGATCAAGGATCACTATATCGGCTTTGTAACCTTCATCGATA
>JBDSUZ010000396.1:0-7032 GCA_039927395.1 Saprospiraceae bacterium
CAAGAACTGATTGGAAATCAGCTTATTGCGGTTGTCAATTTCCCTTCAAAACAGATTGGACCCTTCATGTCGGAGGTGCTAGTATTGGGAGTTGTGGAGGCGGCGAGAAAAGTCGTCTTATTAAGCCCAAATCAATTGGTGGAAAATGGGCTGGGAATTATGTAACTTTGTTTGGTGATTGAACTATTTAATAGTCAGTCCCATATGGTTTTACCAAATTGTTATATATGAAAGTCGAATGCTCGGTCGTCATCGACCAGCCTCCGTCGGTGGTCTTTTCATTTATCCGGGAAGAAGAAAATATGCCCCTATGGGTAAGTAATTTCGAACGGCTGGAATATCTTACCAAGGAAGAGGATGAAGTGGGAGCTCGGGCGATCCACCATTTTAATGAAAATGGCAGAAGCGTCGAACTTGAAGAAGAATTGACAGTGGTCGATGCGCCAAATTTGTTGGAAGGCATCATGAAACACGAGTTATTTGAAGTTCAATTTACCTACAGCCTCTCGGAAATTCAGGAAGACAGGACGGAGATCAAAGCAGTAATTGAGTATACCCCCAAATCATTGCTCTTTAGAATGTATTTGGCATTTCAGAAGCAGTATTTCCTCAAACGTCATGAGAAGGATCTCAAGCGACTCAAGGAAGCAATAGAAATCACGGAAGATGTATTCCCTGATGATGAGGATTAGATGAATTGTGAGGGCAGAATGAATCGATTAGACCCTTTGGCATATTAGTTGCAGCAGATTTGACAATGTGCATCTGAATTGAGAAATGTCGCATTAAAATTGAACAAGGATTTTATGAAAAATTGGATACTTATTGTTTTTGCCTTATTTCTTTTGAGCAGCAATTCGATTTTTGCGCAGACCCCCACATTGAAAAATGGACTGAGCTGGAAAACAACAATTGTCGACTACAAAGGAGCCGCAAATAATGAATTTGGCAACTTCAGGTCTTACCTGAGTGGCCTCGAAGTTGGATACAATCGCAATCTGCTTCCCTTTTTAAATGCATACGTACCATTTCGCGCGGGCACATTTCGCGCTGTAGATGCTGTCCGCAACACACCTTATGGAGCAATTGATCTTCAAGCACAGGCATTTTTGCCAGGCAATCATCTTGCTACTCCGTACTTGCTTGCTGGGATCAGTGGCGTGAAAGAAAGAGAACGTTCGATCTACACTCAATTTCCAGTTGGACTTGGCTTAGATCTTAGGGTAGCACGCAATTCATTTATCAATGTTCAGGTAGACTATCGCTTTACTGGTGAGGAAGACCGCAAGAATGTTCAGATTGGATTTGGCTTCAAGCATTTGATAGGAAAAATTGAAGATACTACCGCAGTCATGCCGATCAAAGTATCGGACCGTGACGGTGATGGTGTACCTGATGAAATGGACAAATGCCCTGACATCGCTGGATATCTCGCATTTGACGGTTGCCCTGACACTGACAAGGACGGTATTCCTGATGCTGAAGATGAATGCCCTGACGTAGTCGGTCCAAAAGCAACCAAAGGTTGTCCAGACACTGATGCTGATGGCATTGCTGACAACGTAGATGATTGTCCTGACAAACCAGGCCCGATCCAGTTTAATGGATGCCCTGACACCGATGGTGATGGTATCCCCGACAACAAAGACGAATGTCCTACTCAAAAAGGTCCAACCGCA
Organism: Saprospiraceae bacterium; assembly: GCA_039927395.1. Classification (GTDB taxonomy): domain Bacteria; phylum Bacteroidota; class Bacteroidia; order Chitinophagales; family Saprospiraceae; genus JBDSUZ01. The sequence goes on from JBDSUZ010000396.1 coordinate 1,680, forward strand.
TTCAATGGTTGCCCTGATACAGATCTTGATGGCGTAGAGGATCGCAAAGATAAATGCCCCAACACACCTGGTCCTGCTAGGAACTTCGGTTGTCCTGAAATTCAAGCAGAGGAGAAGAAGGTTTTGGAATTTGCCATGCGCGCGGTTCAGTTTGAACTTGGCAAAGCAACTTTGCTCAAAGAATCTAATAAAATGTTGGATCAGATTGTCGGTCTGATGAATAAGTATCCTGATTACGGATTGATCATATCTGGACATACAGACAACACTGGCAGTGATGAACTTAATCAAAGCTTGTCAGAGCGCAGAGCGCAGACTTGCTATGAATACCTCAAGTCTAAAGGAATATCGCCTTTGCGCATGAGTTACGCAGGATTTGGAGAGACTCAACCACTCTATGACAACAAGACCGGCGAGGGCCGTAAGTTGAATAGAAGAGTAGAATTCAATATGGTATTGAAATAGAACGAGATTTTGGCTAGACACAATTTGGCCATGTTGCAGGATCTATTTCAATAACAGAAAGAGCCTTGAGGTATTTTATATGATACTTCAAGGCTCTTTTTCATTTCAAAAGGTGTACAAACACTATCATTACAAGTTCGTATTTCAAGCACTTTCAAAAAACAACTCAATGTCAAAGTTTTCAACGCTAGCATGCGCTCTCTTTTTTGTATTCACTGCAATCGTGGGCTGTAAACAAGAGGCTAAAACCGATGATTCGATGTCAAAGACTGAAACACCTGCCTTCGATTTAGCCACAGCAAAGAAGGAGATTGGCGACATAAACAAGGGCTTTATGGAAGCTTTGATCAAAGGTGATTCCGTCACTTTAGCCAATTATTATACTACTGACGCAATGTTTATGAATACAGACGCGCCTTCAGTTAAAGGAAGAGCCAATATTCAGACTGAAATGTCAAGGATTATCAATTCAGGCATCAGCAAAGTGGATATCATGACCGACGACATCTATGGCACAGAAGAATTGCTAGCTGAAGAAGGCAATCTCAAGATTTTTGTCAAAGACGCGGTCGTCGGTGAAGAAAAATACATTGTTCTTTGGAAAAAAGAGGATGGACAATGGAAATTGTTCAGAGACATTTTCAACTCCAATTTGGCACGAACCCCGGCTCCAACTAAATAGGAAGCCCTGTTCATCTTTTTTTTGGAGTCAGGAAAGAAGCCAAGCTCCCCTTACGAAACTGTTCGTTCAAGAAAGCAGTAGTGACGCAATGCATTGCCTACCAATCGTGCGTCGCTACTGCATATTTATTTGGTTATTTCCATTTCCCAAACTACTTAAATTTTTGATTCTGCGCTAAATACAGCCGCATAAAGTCATCAGGCCTCGACTCCGCTCGGCCACCGATCTGTTGGTCATAGCAAGCGCGTGGAAAATCAATTCTGATTTTCCACGCGCTTTTCTTCAAAGATATATTGGTCCCCGAGCGGAGTCGAGGGGTCTGCGTTGAAGCTGGACTTGCAACCTCGCTTCGCACTATGAATCGACGGAAAGACTAATCATCTCATCAAATATATTGGAGGGGCAATCCTCTGCGGTTGCCTCTGTTGAAAACAGAATTTATTTTTGGCTTATTAGCTAACTCCCAGTTTTTCCGGATGGGCATTCAAATTAAAGCGCGAAGTACGAATCGTGCGTCGCTACTGCATATTTATTTGGTTATTTCCATTTCCCAAACTACTTAAGTTTTTGATTCTGCGCTAGATACAGTCGCATAAAGTCATCAGGCCTCGACTCCGCTCGGCCACCGATCTGTTGGTCATAGCAAGCGCGTGGAAAATCAATTCTGATTTTCCACGCGCTTTTCTTCAACGATATAACGGTCCCCGAGCGGAGTCGAGGGGTCTGCGTTGAAGCAGGATTTGCAACCTCGCTTCGCACTACTAATCGACGGAACGACTAATCATCTCATCAAATATATAGGAGGGGCAATCCCTTGCGGTTGCCCCTGTTGAAAACGAATTTGATCTTTGAATCTTTGACATTCTGAGAACTCTTTGAATGACCGGAAAGACCCAAACGACATTTGTCGATTCAAATTGATCGAATTTGGCTGTTTTTCCAGAACCTAAGACCTAGCGCCCAGCACCAAATTTTCCCACACCTCACACCCCACACCTCATGCCATTTCTCATCGGAGCGAAGCGACTTTCAAGAAGAATGTCCTAAGGCGTATGGCGTAGGGCCTAGGAAAACAGCCAAATCCGTTTGATTCGGAAATCAACTCATCAAAAAAGGTGCTAGGTGCTGGGTGTTAGGTACTGGGAAAATGGAGGGGGGATGTGGCGTGTACGGAATGTTCAGAGTTCCGAGTTAAGAGTTCAGGCATGTCAAAAAGTGGATCATGACGTATGACCGTGGAGTCAGGAAAACAGCCAAGTGCAGCACTGATTGCTTCGACTAATCAACTAAACGACTCATCGAGTACACAAATCATCAACTCATCGAGTAAGAAGCGACTTCGTCAGTGGTTTTCCACCCTGACGAAGTTTGTATCTTACGTAGCGACCTTCTGTGCTCTTACTTTTCCAAAGTTTTACACTTTGGAAAAGTTAAAAAGAGCGCCACGGGGACACCCGATTCTCCCATAACTCCCGATTCTCCTAAAACAGGGAGCGAAGCGACCTTCAACTCATCAAAATTGCGATCTTTAGCAAATAAATTTCATCATCATGAGGCGTTTCTTAGCAATCGTATTCTGCTTTACTATATCACAGTTTAGCGCCCAAAAGGTTTTAATCATCGGTATTGATGGTTGTAGAGCCGATGCAGTAAAGCCTAATGCTCCAAATATCAATGACTTGCTTGAAGAGGCTGTGTTCTCATTTGATGCTTTGACTGAAGCACCAACCTCGAGTGGAGTTGGCTGGAGTAGTATGTTGACTGGTGTATGGGGAGCCAAGCATGGAGTTTATGACAATAGTTTTACAGGTTCTAATTACGATGTCTATCCACATTTTTACAAATATGTAGAGGAATTCAATCCCGCATTGAGAACTTCTTCGATTTGCCATTGGGCTCCAATTAATGACTATATTTTAATCAACGCAGATTACATCCTTGATGCTCCAAGCGATTTAGCAGTCACAGAAGCGGCAATTGAAGAGTTGACCAATCAAGATCCAGATGTACTGTTTCTCCAGTATGACGATGTCGACCATGCAGGGCATTCTTTTGGATTCTCACCGACCATCCCTGAATACAATCAAGCTGTGGCGGTCACTGATGCCTATATTGGCCAAGTGCTGCAAGCTTTGCATCAAAGGCCAAATTACGCTGCGGAAAATTGGATGATTTTGTTGAGTACAGACCACGGAGGAACATTAGCTGGTCATGGAGGTACCACGTTTGAGGAGCGAAATATCTTCCTTATTGCTCATCAGGAAAATTTATCTCACACAGAAATCAAGAGGACAGTGAGTGTGTTGACAGTGGGAACAGCCATTTCATTGAATGGAACTGATCAATATATTCAACCGATCTATCAGAGTCCATTTCAATTTGCTCTTGATCAGGATTTTACTGTAGAGTTGTTGGTTCGATATGATGCGCTTAGCGGTGATGCAGCATTTATTTCCGACAAGGATTGGGCTAGCGGAGCGAACAAGGGCTGGGTCATTAGTACGCCATTTAGCGATCAGAGCCGATGGAAAGTCAACATAGGTGATGGTTCCAATCGAGCTGACCTTGAAGGTGGGACGATCAATGATGACAATTGGCACCGTTTGTCTGTCACATTCGACAGAGATGCAATGATGACATTGTATCAGGTCGGAGAGCTGATTAGCTCAATCACGATGGCCTCAGTAGGGGATATTATTAGCGGATTGTCTTTGACCATCGGTCAAGATGGGACGCTGGAATATCCATTTTGGTTCAGTGGAAATATCGCTGATGTTCGTATCTGGAAAGGAGTTTTATCATCTGAAAGTATCAAACAATTTGCTTGCTCGATAGTCGACGATTCTCATCCTGCATTTGCTGATCTACTAGCAAATTGGAAAATAGATGAAGGAACTGGGACCTTATTTGCAGATGCTGTAAATGGCAATAGTGCGATTATGACTGGGTCATCGCCAGAATGGGAAAATAGCACTGGAACACTCACATGCATAGATTACAGCAACACTCCGAGAATCACCGATCTCGCCGTAACAGCGATGACTCACCTTTGTATCCCAATTGACCCTAATTGGAATCTTGATGGCAAATCACTAGTTAGCCTATGTGAGCCCAACGATGTCAGCAACTTGTATGCGACGATTCAACTCTTCACTATTGCCCCAAACCCCGCCAGAGAGCAAGCTATTATCACTTATAACCATGATATCGATGGCCAATTGAAGCAAATAAGGGCTTTTGATGCTGTGGGTCGAATGCTTTTGCATGTTGCGACTACCGACGATCAATATAACTTAATGCTTCAGGACTATAGTTCCGGTGTCATTCGTATCGAGATTAGCTCCTCTGGGAAATCCAGCAATCAGGCTTTGGTTATTACCCATTAACAGAATTGAAAAAAGCGACTTTGTCAGTGGATTTCCACCCTGTATTTCGAGATGAAAATTCGATTCGTGAGATGCATTTCTCACATTCCAACACTCTAAGGAGTACCTGTTTGCAGCGCGCGCATAAGATCTTATGCGCCTACCCGTATCTTTTTCAAAATTGTGGATCAATAGGAGCTGCAATCAAAAAAGGTGTTAGGTGCTAGGTCCTGGGTGCTGGAAAAATGGCATATGGCCTATGGCTCAAGGCTTATGGAAACAGCCAAATTCGATTGTTTCGGCAGAACAGAAAAAGATATTGGGTGCTGCGTCCTAGGTGCTGGGATGAATCTAAGATCAATTGCCTCCAGCTTTAGCTGGAGGTTAGCATTACAAATCTGAATCGGGCTTTAGCCCAAATTTTCCTGTAGGAAGTTGGACTATAGTCCCATCGCATTTTTGATCTGCTATGGTCGGGCTAAAGCCCAGCCCAATTGATTTCAAAATTGGATTGATTCAGCTAAACACCTAAGCAACTAAACATCTAAACGGAGCGCAGCGACCTTCAAGAAATGGCCTATGGCCTAGGGCGCATGGCTTATGGAAACAACCAAATTCGATTGTTTCGGCAAAACAGAAAAAGGTATTAGGTGCTGGGTCCTAGCTGCTGGAAAATATTCGATTGATTCAGCTAAACAACTAAGCGACTAAACAACTAAACGGAGCAGAGCGACTTTTTCAACTCATCAACCTACACAATCTAAATCTAGCATTGCTGCGTACATAGGTACAGTACGTCAGCAATGAAGCAACTAAAGATTTGGATTTTACTTGGAATATA
>JBDSUZ010000397.1:0-14695 GCA_039927395.1 Saprospiraceae bacterium
GAACTTGCAACCTTCTGATCCGTAGTCAGATGCTCTATCCAATTGAGCTACGAAGCCTTCCATTTCGAAAGTGGATGCAAAGATATATCTATTACACAGTTTTACAAGTGAATATTGAAAAATTTATACTCAAGAATTCACATTTTCAACGAAGCATGCCTTTTTTGAAGTCCGCAACTACAATTTGAGGTCATTTGACCGCAGTATCGCTGCATAGTTGCTGCGAAATCTTGCAGGATTTTCGAGCGGTCTAGTATTTGACAAATGGTCTTGAAGAAACCTTTTTGCCTCGTCTCACCATGACAAAATAGATGCCATTGGCCAAAGGAGTAGTATCAAATCTTGGCTTTTCAGCTTCCCAGCGTGATGGTTTCAATGTCTTTGTCATCATCACCTGCCCCAACTCATTGACAATCATGAACTCATGAGCGTCATAATTATTGGTCTGATAGGTAATCTCGATCTGCTCTCTGACCGGATTTGGTGACAGGTTGGTAATTTCAAGATCTCCAGGAGCTACTCCAAATTGAGCCTGCAAAAGCTGTAGTGCTTTAAGGACATTGAGCCGACCATTGGATACTGTAATTTCTTCTAGACCTGGTATACGATCAACGCCGTCAATTATGGCCTGTTTGATGGTCAGGGCAACTTGCGCAGGATCTGAAAGCAGCAATGCTCCCATGCCAGGGGAGGGAATTCCGAAAAGTATGGCTGCAGCACCAGTAGCTACAGGAGCGGAAGCAGATGTTCCCGCAAAATTTGCGTAGCCATTATTGATAGTGGTGCTTAATACGTCTTCACCAGGCGAACCTATGTCAATATTCTTTTTGCCATAACCTGCAAATTGCTCTTTTGTATCAGTTCTAGTAGTATTAGTGACAGTCAATAGATACTCACTCTGACATGTTGTAGGCAAATCTCCCTGAATGTCGACATCTACATCATTGTTGGCAGTAGAGGCGACACTTAAGATTCCTTCGGCACCCATCGCGTCGTAAAACTCGCACCAGCCTGGAAAATCTTCGGGAAAAGCATCATCCTTGCCAAACGATGAATTTGTCAACACTATATGAATACCCTTTGCACCAGAGGTCAGATTCCAAGTCCTGCGCATATTAAGTATATAGTCATAGCAAGCCAAAGCTTGAGAGGTTAGACTTGCTCCACTCATCAGGAGAATCTTGGATTCCCATGATACTCCAGTAATACCTGAATCGTTGTTGCCGCGTGCACCACAGAGCCCTGCCACCGCTGTTCCATGGTATACTTTTTCGTGCTGGTCATTTTGAGTGATTACATTGTAACCGAGATAATCGTCTTTGTATCCATTGAGGTCATTGTCGATACCATCATTGGGGATCTCCCCTACATTTCTGTAAAAATTTGGTCTCAGATCTACATGGCTTGTATCGTAACCTTCATCTACTATGGCAATCACTATATCGTCGCCATTTATGTCTTTGCCACCAGTACTAACCTCCCAGACTTCAGGGGCTTGAATCAAATTCAAATGCCATTGATCTCCATAGAATGGATCATTTGGTTCCTTTTTGCGATAATCCAATTTGGCATCATAACCTGCAGACCTTGTCATCGGCATTTTGCGGATGAGGACAAGCCATGAACTCTCGGTGCGATCTATTTTGACGGTGTAAATGTTCAATTGCTTGGAAATCAAAGCAAACTCTGCATTTTCCAAGGCAGGAATTTGCCTTGTGCACTCCCTCTTCCATTGCTCAATTGAAAGGCCAGGTTGAATCTGAATCAAATACGAAGTAGCAGTTACCCTGTTATTTGTGCTCTGAGCATACACAGAACCAATAGCATTAAGGGAGAGAGTCAATATTAGTAGTAAAATCAAACGCATAGCTAAGGTTTACTTTGAGACAATAATTTGTTTCAAATGTTCGAAATATGCAGGAGCTTTCAAGAGATTGCTCCCGTACCATGAAAACATTTCCCCGTCCACCAAGAGAATCCTGGCATCAACACAGATCGCTTCTAACTCCTCTATGTGTTTTTGAGCAAAAGGAAATGGTTCAGAGGATAAAAATACGATATCCGGCTTTTCCGCCCGCATTAAATCAAGATCGATGACAGGATAACGTTCTAGATGACCAAATATGTTGTCGAATCCAGCTCTATCCAGCATATCGTGTATGAATGTATCACCGCCGACGCTCATGTAGGGCTTCCGCCAAATGAGATACAATACTCGCAGTTTTTGTTCAGGCTTGACATAATTGCTAAATACAAGTTCGATATCAGCAGTCAGTTCTAGCGCCTCTGCCTGGGTACCGGTAATTTCAGCTATTTGGCTGATCATCTGCAAAGCATCTGTGAGGTTTGATATGTCACTTACCCAAACCGGGCAAAACTCCTGTAAAGCATCTATCTGCTCCTGTACATTTTCTTCCTTGTTGGCGATGATCAAATCGGGTTTGAGTGCTCGTATTTTTTCGATATCAAGAGTCTTCGTTCCTCCAATTATTTCCTTTGTGAGGAGGTATTCCGATGGATGGACACAAAATTTGGTGACGCCGATGATGTGCTGGTCCAAGCCAAGAGTATCCAGTAGGGAAGTCTGGGAAGGAACGATTGAGATAATCCTCTTTGGAATTGCAGAGATGCCAACTATCCGCTGGCATTGGTCCATATATTCAGCCATGCATTCCTAATGTGAGTTGACAAGGATCAGCTTCTCCTTTTTCCAAATGGCCAGGCGGCCGATATTATTGATACCAAGAGCGCTGAGATTGGCGATTTCCTTCCAAGTCTTGGCTCCAGGTGCCAATGAGAAGATTTTTGAATTCTGTGCCATTATATAGGTGCCATCCATCAGTTGCTCAAAGTCTTCGGATCCTTCCGGACAGTTGGCAATGATCTCGGTACGCATCGTCATTGGATCGAATGTCTTCAAGAACCAATAAGTTGAATCTGCTTTGCTTACATAGGCTACCGCTCCTTCCAAAGACCTGCGGATGCATCGTCCCGGATTTTTGGCTATTAATGTAGTCTTGTTTGTGCTGAGATCGATTAGTTGGAGCTCATTGCCCTCCTTTTCCTTAATGGCATATATTGCGATATGTTGCCTGTCGAGCCAGCTGTAATATCCAACCTGCATCGGACCGTTGTAGATCTCTTGGACTTTAGGCGGATCCCCTTGGAAATAGTGCATGATGGTCTGCTTTCCCGCTGGTTCTGTCTCGACTCGAACACATGAAAATCCACCGTCACCTGGTACCGGAGTGCCCGAATATTCACTCTCAGGACTTATCGTCATGTTGATGCGATATTTGTCCTCCATATTAAGCATCCAAATTTCTGTTTGCTTGTCCGAGGGCATCTGGCTGGTGATCAATACACGTGACTCGTCAAGGAAATATGGTTGATTGTTGTAACCGCTTGGATTGAAGGAGTTGAGAAGGCTTATTTGTTGAATCAGAAAAGAGTCTTTAGAAATATTGCCATTTAAAACAAATAAATCACTGGCAACTGGAGCCTGTGAAAATGCAAAATTGGATGCGAGGATTAGGCTTAAAATTATTCTAATCTTAATATTTTCAGGATTTAACAGATACATTATTTGTTTAATATTTTGGCATCATATGCCATCAAATCGGTATTGATCGAAAGGAAGATAGACACTATTCTCCAAAAAATATTTGGACGCCCCAAAAAGATGCACTAATTTTAGAAGGATTAGTATTAAAAAGTTCACTTCCAAAAACGGTAAAAGTCATGATGAACGAACCTGTATCTTTAATTATGTCCACTCAGTTGGTGACGATTGGACCTGATGAATCTCTAGACCGCGTCAAAGACCTCTTTAGAGCAAAGCGTATTCATCATTTGCCTGTCGTTGACGGAACTAGACTTGTTGGTTTGATAACTACTTCTGATCTATTTTGGCTCAACCGGCCATTCTCTGATTATACAGAGATCAAGGTTAAGGAAGTCATGACGACCAAACTAGCGACTATCGAAGCAAATTCAAAGATTGGTACAGCAGCCGAGATTTTCCTCGAGCACTTATTCCATGCCATCCCGATTGTTGACGACGGGGACTTGGTAGGCATTGTAACTACTTTTGATGTGCTTCAGTATGAGTTTTCAAAAGAATACCCTGTTAGGATATTGTGATCCTCTCATGGTTGGAATAATAAAAATGGCCCTGAACTTTATTGATCAGGGCCATTTTTCTTTCTATGACATGCACAATTACATTTTCCTTGCGCTTGTAAATATTCTGTCCCAGTTGATGCCATTTCTCATGTTGCCATCTTTGGTGGAGAACCAAATAAATAGAGGCTTGCCAACCACATGGTCAAATGGTACAAAGCCCCAAATACGTGAATCTTCAGAGTTGTGTCGATTGTCTCCCATCATCCAGTAATAGTCCTGTTTGAAGGTATAGGTCGTGGCTTCTTTGCCATTGATGAGGATCTTGCCATTTTGATTGCTCAAGGCATTTCCTTCATACACGCCAATGACGCGATTGTAAAATGCAATATTGCCCACATTGATCTCAACTGTCTCTCCTGCCTTGGGAATATGCACTGGTCCATAATTGTCCACCGTCCAACCTTTAGTTATCGTTGGGTCATGCGGAAATAAATAGAGTGTGTTTGGAGTTTGCGGCTCGAATGGCTCCACTTTCACATCTGCGCTAAGTGATTTCACTTTTTGCAATTGCTCTGAGGTCAATGTGTAGAATCCATTTTGTGGATTAGCATCACCGAGATTTACTCCCCATTCAGCAAGTTTTGCTTGGTTGATTGGGCTGGCTGACTGAATACGATAGGTAAACTCGGCTTGACTTGGATTTTCAATTGCCTTGCCATTGATGAATACTTGCTTGTTGATCACTTGTAATGAATCGCCAGGCAATCCAATACAGCGCTTGATGTAGTGATCCTTCTTGTCAATTGGTCTTACTGTCAAGGGATTTCTGCTAAAATTCTGGACATAGTCAGGGCCTAGGCGCTGCACATCCATGTAGCTATAACTTCTCTCGGGATTGACATAGACACTATCGCCTTCGGGATAGTTAAATACGACTGGATCAAACCTTTGAATGTTGTCTATCGCGGGAAACCTAAAATAAGGCAGAGAGGGGCTTTTGAGATAAGATTCGCGGTCAAAAAACGGAATCCTGTTGTGAAGCAATGGAATTTGCAAGATCGTCATAGGAGTACGCATGCCATAATGTGCCTTACTGACAAAGAGGTAATCACCTACTTTGAGCGAGCCCTCCATCGAGGGTGTTGGGATCACGTATGCTTCGATTAAAAACATACGTATGAATGCTGCTGCAAATACTGCAAACACGATGGATTCTGTCCATTCGCGAATTGATCCTTTGTGAAAGCTACTTTGAGCCAATTTTGTAAGAACTCTCTTGTCGTCTGTCTTTCTTGCCTCATGCAGCTCCTGACGAAAGGCTCTTTCCTTTGGCACATTGGGGCCGTCATAGCTTATCTTATCATCGGTGCCAATCTGAAAAAATGAAATTGGTGCATATAATACTGACACGACTGAATCCCAGAAACTGTACTTTCTGAAAGATTGCACCATATCTATGCACATACTTGCATAGATGAAGATATTGACGATCGGAATCAAAAGCATAATCGGCCACCAGACTGGTCTACCAATAATTTTGCTCCAAGTGATCAAGTTCAATACCGGCACAAGTGCATGCCAAGGAGTTTGGCCGGCTTTCTTGAATAGGGGGTAGAGGGTGATCGATAATAAGATGTAGTAGACAATGCAATAGATAAGAATGGACACGTGCTATCTTTTTCAGTGAGTAATTTCTGTCGGCAAAGATAACTCAATTTGTGTTCGGGCTATTGCCGGATTTCGTGCAAGGGGATAGATTGCTCGACGAATGCCTCATAATACGTGCATCAAGCACGAAGTTATCTATATGAAGTCGCTATTTTCAGGAAGTCTGACTTGTGATTATTTTGTCGATTGAATCAATTTGTATCCGATGATGAGTGCTACACGTGTATAGTTATTCTTGAGATACAGATTATCACTCATGAGGTTTCGATTGGTATAGTATCGCATTTCAGCGCTCATGCCCTTGTACTCAAGTCCTGCGCCGATAGCAAAGCTGTGTCTCGGTTTGATATCGAGAAGCGTTGTTTGAGCTCCCGAAAATTTCAGCCCTGTGTTGACCTTGGACTTAAAGTTGAGTGAGAAATTACTAATGTAGAACCCATCTACAAATAATTTGAGCTTAGGACTTAGAAATGAATAATATCTCGCACCTACGGGAAATTCCAAAGAACCGTATGAAATCGAGGCAATTGTATTTCCTCTTTGCTTTTGAGCTTTAACGTACTGAAAGGTTGGATCAAATAGCAGTCCCCATTTGTTTCTATTGAATGGAAATATGAATTCTGATTCAAGTCCTAGGCTTACGCCGATGCTTGTATCGAATATTAGATTGTCGCCTTCAACAATATTGTTTTTGAATGACAAATTGGCCAGATTAGCTCCTGTGCTGACCTTAAGATTGTAGAAGTCACGTTTTGGTTCCTTGTCAAACTCAGCGATTGGCTGTCCTTGGCATTTGCTGTAAGCTCTAAAATATTTTATAAGATCTCTTGATTCATAATGAATCATTTCGATGTTTTTCATTTCAGTATCAGCGCAACGCAGATCAACCCATAGTTGCTGTCTAAATCCGTTGTTGGTCGCGATATTATTTGCATCAACTTTATAGCGCTTGAAAATTAGCTGTTCCAGCGGCATGTCTTGTGTTGAGAAAAAATATCTCTTCAAAGACGGCTCATCATAGGAATATAGAATAGCTTTTCCTGTCAAAATAACTTTGAGAAATCTCCTTTCCGCTGACCATTCTGGTTGTTTGGATTCCGACATTTTGTCTGTATCATCGCTGCTGCGATCAATCTGTATGTCTGATCTGACATATTTCGATTCTCCATCAATGCCAAATTCCTTGGCATTTGAAATGTCAAGCGTTACTGGGCTTGCATTTTCGTTGGACTTGAACTGAAATTGGTTCGGATTGTTTTTCCAATCTTCATTTTTGATAAATCCTCTTACTGTGGCGTTTGAATTGTCGATATAGTATCCATTTTCAAACCTTATTTGAGCCTGTATTTCAATAGAAATGAAGAATATAAGGAAGCAAAATATGATATTTCTCATTTTGAATTTTCTTAGATTAAAGTCTAATTACATATTTCGATGTACAAATTGCCTGAATTCAATGCCACGGTATTTCATCGAAGATATAAATGCAAGGTGGATTTTGGCTAAATTTTGTTAGTTCAAATGCCTTTTGGTGTCGGGGTGAAATGTCTTCCAGCTATGCCAAAATTCCTGATAGGCCTGAACTCTCTTTAACTGACTTGAGGGATCAGCAATATTTCGTCCCCGTAGATCATATGTTGCCGATCCGGAAGAGATCAAATCTCCTTCAATGCTAAACATTTGATCCTCCGGAATCTCAAATACTGCGAATGTCCTGTAATCGCTTGATACAACTACAATTATGGCTTGATCTCCCACTTTGTCGCGTTGAATGCGAGATTTTTTGAGTTCAATCCAGTCAAAAGCTATCGCGTTTTTGCCAATTTCGAGGCCAACAATCCAAGACTTTTCTTGCCAGGGCACAGTGTCAGTTCGAGTTAGGCTGCCTTTGCTGAGCCCTTGTTCAAAATTCGCCATAGAATCGTAGGTCAGTATAAATTTTTGATCGGTTTGCATCACCTTGCCGGATGGGTAGAGTTCATACCATTGATCAATACTCATCTGAACTGATTCGATTTCTCGTAGTTTCTGTCCTTTCATTTTACCAGCGATCGCTTCACCGTTTGCCTGTCTCCACCAGCTACCAGTGCTCTTATCTTCAAACATGGCATTGAAATGATCCATGCCAACAAGACGAAATTGCTCCATCTCACCATTTACAAGCGGACTGAATACTCTGCCAGTATGGCAAACGCTGCAATAGGTAACCATCATAGCTTCGCCTCCAACTGTTTCAAGGATCTGATGGTGATAGGCGAGAAACTCTATCGGGAATGCATGGGCTTCTCCATTGTTTTCGACGCCAATGACTAATCTACTTCCTGGTAGTTTGTTTTCAGCTTTGGAAACCAAACCGATTTGAGTGATCGGTAGAAACATATGATCAGCTGACATTTGAAAATTGAACAGGTAGGTAACCAACCCTGCCACAATTAGCAATGCCGCTGCTAGCCACTTTCGTTTACTCTTCAAGGCAGGAACTACTCCAAATAGAATGCCCAGAATGAATAAACCACGGAATATCCAACGATAATAGTGCAAAAAATAAGCAGTATCTATGCTATTGATGTCTTGACTGCCGGGAATCGGCATGATCAAGTACTTATTGAGGAACTCAAAAAGAATTAATCCGGAGCTTGCTAAGTAAAAATATTTCTTCATCATTATTGTTCAGACCATAAAACTGTCCAAGTGGGCTCCTAAAAGTATGACTTATAAACGAGAGGAGGCATTTCAGCCATTTTCTGGTAGCGGCAGGATGCCAAGCCTTCAAATATTTCTCTTGAATACAGCGTTGAGAATTTATAGAAGGGAATTTGTGGAAATGAAAGAAAGTTATTTAGATTTCAATTGATTTAATTTGCACTTAGACTTGGGCTGCTTTCATCAGTAACTTGAGTTTGATGATGTTAGATACTTAAACATTTATTTATGGCTTCTACCAACGACAAAGCACGCAAAGCTTTGCAAACGCTCGCAACATTTCAGGAACTCGAATCTCTGATGTTTCAGATAAGAAACAAGGAACTTGAGAGTGTTGATTTCAACTTATTTCCCATCGATAAATTGATCTCCGATGAGGGCGTTGGCAAGCGTCTGCAATTTCTTGAGGCAAATCCAGGCAAGAAACTTCCAGTACTTTCGGGAAGGGCTCCTTTCAACAATTTGGATGCGCTTGAGGGAAATATTGAAAATTATGTAGGCATGTCGATGGTTCCTACCGGCGTCATTGGCCCCTTGCGAATCATTGGTTCTTCCGCTCAAGGCGATTTTTTTGTTCCTCTGGCCACTACCGAAGGAGCGCTGGTTGCATCATATCATCGGGGAGCGAAGGCTTGCCTGCGAGCTGGTGGAGTTACATCAATTTGCCTGATAGAAGGAGTTCAGAGAAGCCCGGTTTTCAAATTTCTCAATATCGCAGATCTAGGCAAATTCATGATTTGGGTCAGCGAGCAGATGGAGGTGTTTGAAAAAATCACGTCATCTGTCAGTCGTTATGCGACATTGGAAGATTTTAGGCCAAATATCGAGGGGAATCACCTAATTCTGGTATTCGAATATCATACTGGCGATGCTGCAGGGCAAAATATGGTGACCTTTTGCACGGAGGAAATCTGCAAATATATTTTGGAGAACACTCCCATAAAGCCCGTCTTTTGGTTCATTGAGGGAAATTATTCCGGCGACAAAAAAGCGAATGCCCAAGCATTTAATACTGTAAGGGGCAAGAAGGTGACAGCGGAGATTTTGATTTCCGAAGAAATCGTCAATAGCACATTGAAGACCAGCCCCGAGATGATCGCAGAGTATTGGCGGACTTCTACTATTGGCAGTATACAGAGTGGCGCGATTGGAGCGCAAGGGCATTATGCCAATGGATTGACTGCCCTTTTCATCGCTACTGGTCAAGATGTGGCGTGTATCTCTGAAGCTTCGGTAGGTATCACACGATTGGAAATGACAAAGGAAGGAGACCTTTATGCTTGCGTCACTTTGCCCAACTTGATCGTAGGAACAGTTGGAGGAGGTACTGGACTTCCAACTCAGCGGGAATGTCTTGAATTGATGGACTGTTACGGTGAAGGAAAAGCGAGGAAATTTGCTGAAATATGTGCCGCATTGGTCTTGGCGGGTGAGATTTCTATCGCTGCAGCCTTATCTGCAGGGCATTTTTCTGCTGCCCACAAGAAATTTGGCCGTAAGAAATAGCATTCGAAATAATTGGATATCAATTTCGATCTTGTAGACTGATTGATCAAGACACAAATGCAGAAACAAAAGAATGAATTTAGCGTCGCGGAGCAAAATAATGCGGCGATATTGACTCGACTATACATTTACCAAAAAGAGAGATTTCCGCTCCTAGGGCATGGGCTTCTGGTTGCTGCTTTTAGTTTTTCAGCCATATCTTATTCTCGTATTTGTAGGGGGCTTGAAGGATTTGTCGATTTGAACATTTTCCTAATTGGCATTTTCACTACTGTTTCATTGTTCCTATTGGTCCGAATTTTTGACGAATTCAAGGACGCGGCGGACGATGCTGCATATCGTCCCGAATTGCCAGTTCCCAGAGGATTGGTTTCATTGCGAGAATTAGCAATACTTGGTGTCATACTGGCTGTCATACAAATCACCTTGAATTTGTATTTCTTTCCCAAAATGCTAATACTTTATTTCTTCGTCATTGGGTATTTATGCCTGATGGGCAAGGAGTTCTTCATTGCAGATTGGCTCAAAAAACATCAATTCTGGTACGTTGTTTCTCACATGTTTATCATACCACTTGTCGATATTTACGCCAGTGGATTAGATTGGTTTTTAGATAATGCCGCAGCACCAACTGGGCTATTATTTTTCTTTGCCGTTTCATACATGAATGGAATTGTCCTTGAAATAGGTAGAAAAATCAGGCCTCCTGAAGATGAGTCCAATGGCGTGTTGACTTATACTTCTATGCTAGGAACTCGGAGAGCGGTTTATTTGTGGATTTTGATTTTGCTGATAACGCTTTCGTTTAGTGTTGCAGCGTCATATTTCGCAGGATATGGTAATGTCGGATGGATTGTATTGGGAATTGTATTTCTCTTGTGCTCTATTCCTGCATTTCTTTTCCTGGCCCTTCAAAATTCAAAACGTGCCAAATTGATTGAGTATGCTTCCGCTTTATGGACTATTGCGATGTATTTGACTCTAGGCGCCGGGCCGATGCTGGCTAAAATGTTACTCAGATGATGCGATACATTGGTGTAAAAACAGCGCTTAGCAATGACCAAGGATCGACCATTGGTGGCAAAGCATCTAATTTATTCAAGCTACAAGAATTGGGTTTGAATGTTCCCAAATTTTTAGTGATTCCTTCTGAGGTTTTGCAAAACTTTGTTTCAGATGATTTGCTAATTGCATCGCAAGATGAAATCTTGAATTGCATTAATGAAATTTCAATCCCCCAGGAATTTATTGACGGCATGTTATCGCAATTTCAAGGAGTGAAATATTTTGCTGTTCGTTCATCGGCTTTAGATGAGGATAGCAAATCACTGTCTTACGCGGGTCAATTTGAAAGCTATTTATTTGTCACACCCGTTCAAGTAGCCGCGCATATTAAACTAGTTTGGAGATCCGCTTTTTCCAGGCGTATAATTGATTACAGGAAACAGAATCAGGTTACAAGCGAGATGGGCATCGCAGTGATTGTTCAGGAAATGCTTGATTCGGAAATTTCGGGTGTTGCTTTTGGCTTAAATCCTGTGAACGGAAATCGCCATCAAAAGGTAATCAACTCTGTGTACGGTCTCGGCGAAGGCTTGGTGTCTGGACAACTCAATTCAGATCATTTCACAGTGGAAGCGGATATAGTCAGCTCTGAAATTGCTGTAAAAGAGGAAAAATTTGTTCTTGATGATAATAGTAAGGGCGGCACAGTTTGCGTCGCAGTAGATTTGGTTGATCAGAGTTCCGCTTCGCTTTCCGACAAACAAGTGTTGGAAATATCTAGCTTGTTAGACAGATTGGCAATTCATTTTAATGGTCCTCAGGATATTGAATTTGCATATCGTGATGGTACTTTATACCTCCTACAAACACGACCAATTACTGCTACTTTCTCAGCATTTGAAGATCGAGGTAACTATATTTTGTGGGACAATAGTAATATCATCGAGTCTTATCCAGGCATTACTAAACCACTGACATTTTCCTTTATAAGTCAATCCTATGAGAACGCTTACAAGCTATTTTGTGCATTTATGGGCGTTTCTGCTAAGTCGATTAGTGCAAATCAACGCGTATTTATCAATACACTCGGCTTGATCAGAGGGAGAGTGTATTACAATCTTAAGACATGGTACCATATGCTGGCCTTGCTGCCTGGATATAGTATCAATGCGCGCTTCATGGAGAAGATGATGGGCGTAAAAGAGCGATTTGACTTACCGCAATCGTACAGGTTGTCAAAAGCTCAGGCATGGTGGAGTATATTGAAAATGGGTGTTCAGATGTATCGGCGATTTCTCTCTTTGCCTCGCAGAAGGAAAGAGTTTATGATATTGCTCGATTCGACAATTGATAAATACAAAAAAATAGACTTTGACGAAAAGGATTCCAAGGAATTGATGGATTTGTACTTGCAATTTGAATTCACGTTGCTAAATGAGTGGAAAGCTCCATTGCTAAATGACTTTTTTGCGATGATTTGGTTTGGATTGCTACAAAAGAATTGTGAAAAGCTGGAGATCAAGGGCAATCCAAATATTCACAATGATTTACTATGTGGATCGGAGGATATCATTTCGGTGCAACCGATTCACCGCTGCATTGCTATCGCAAGTTTGGTAGACCAAGATGTCACGTTACGGCAACAATTTGTGGAATGGGATGAGCAACGTATATGGAGAGAACTTAAGGAAAATACCAGTGCAAAATATCAGGAATTAAGAGGCGAAATAGATAGATATCTGACGGATTTTGGTGAGCGGTGTATCGGCGAATTGAAACTAGAAACCGTCTCATACGTACAAGATCCAAGCAAATTGATCCGCATTATAAAATCATACGTTATCAATGGTTTGACCGCCACAAGGCTTAGCGACAAGGTCGAGCATAATGTGCGTGAACAGGCAGAAGCCTTAGTAGCGGAAAAGCTAAAAGGTAATTTTTTCAAGCAATGGAAATTCAAGAAAACACTCAATCGAGCTAGAGAACTCGTCAGTGCCCGTGAAAATTTGCGCTATGAACGCACGAGAGCATTTGGCGTTGTGCGGCAGATTTTTGTGCATATGGGAAGGGAATTTTCCACTTTGAAAGTAATTGATGATCCGAGAGATATTTTCTTTTTGAGTAAGGAAGAAATCTTTGCATTTATTGAAGGGCGATCTATCAATGTTAATCTCAAGACTTTGGTGGATTTGCGCAAGAACGAATATTTACAATTTGAGCAGGAGAGCCCACCTGCTGAGAGATTCGCCACATATGGACCTGTTTATGTGTTCAATGATTTTTATGATAGAAGCAAGGCAAACCTCTTAGACGGCGATCTCAAAGGAATTGGCTGTTGTCCCGGCATTGTCCGAGCCAAAGTTAGGGTTGTTCGCGATCCAGAATCGATATCTTCCCTTGAAGGAGATATCTTGGTTACTAGTAGCACAGATCCAGGTTGGGTAACATTATTTCCAAGTGCATCGGGCATCATAGTTGAGCGGGGCAGCCTTCTAAGTCACTCGGCTATCGTGTCGCGTGAGATGGGAATTCCCTGTATTGTCGGTGTGACCGGCCTCTTGGCGACTCTCAATACTGGTGACGAAATCGAAATGGACGGCAGTACAGGAATGATTAAAATAATGCATACTGCATGAAGCAAGAGCTAACTGAACGTGTCGATTTTGACCTTATCCGATATGCCAATTGTTGGGAAGATCCCTATATATTATTGGAGGGACTGTCGCCTGTTGAGGGCAGCAAAATCCTGTCAATTGGGTCTGCCGGTGACAATAGTTTCTCTCTTCTCAGCACTGCTCCAGCGATGGTGATAGCGGTCGATATAAATCCAATTCAGTTGTATTTGATTGAGTTGAAGAAAGCAGCTATCAAGCATTTGTCAAGGGAGGAAGTAATTGAATTTCTTGGTTTTAAGGCAAGCGAAAACAGGATAAAATTGTGGATTGCAATCAAGGAAGATCTCAGTTCAGAAGCCTTGAATTATTGGGAGAGAAATTTTGATTTGATACACAATGGCATAATCTATCAGGGAAAATTTGAGCGCTATTTTCAGTCGTTTGGGAGGTATATTTTGCCATTTATTCATTCACGTAAGACTATTCAGCAGCTATTTGAAGTCAAATCCTCTGAAGCCCAGGAGTTATTTTATAAGAAGAAATGGAATACTTGGCGTTGGAGATTTCTTTTCAAGATCTTTTTCAGCAAATATGTCATGGGCAAATTTGGCAGAGATCCTGAATTTCTCAATGAGGTGAAGGTTAATGTGGGGAGCCACATATTTCTGAAAGCAGAGCATGAACTCTCGAGCATTCAGGCTCAAAGCAATTTCATATTGCACTTCAATCTTTGTGGAAATTTTGGCGATCTGCTGCCCCATTATCTGGGCCATGATTTTGATTTGATCAAAGACAATATCGATTGCCTGCGCATTGAGCAGTGTTTCGCTCAAGAAGCAATTGCCAAGTATGGAAAATTCAATTATATGAATTTGTCCAATATATTTGAATACATGGATGCAGCTACCTTTCAGATGACAGGCTCATCTTTGGTGGATGGCACGGTAACTGGGGGAAAACTTGCTTATTGGAATCTAATGGTGCCAAGAAGGATTTCTGAATACCTGCCTGAGAAGGTCAGCTATCAACAGGCCATTTCCGAGGCATTGACTGCTAAGGACAAAGGCTTTTTT
>JBDSUZ010000398.1:0-2817 GCA_039927395.1 Saprospiraceae bacterium
TGTGAAGGTCACCTCGGACATGTGTTTAAAGGTGAACGATTTACGGCAAAAAATACGCGCCATTGCGTCAATTCGATTTCGCTGAAATTTGTGCCGGATCAAAAATAATTGCAAAATAAATGATGGATGAATATATGTTTAAGACTTGTTATATGAAATATTACGAATGTGTAATATCTTAATATATAATTAAATATACATTTGTAAATATGATATATTATCGACTCGATATTTGAAAACTTCCAAAGACCCTCCAAAACTTAAGCCAAAAGCTGGGAAAATGCACTCGCAAGGCTCAGATTTCGGCAAATCCTTGTAAATTTGTAGGCATAATTGACAGACGGTTCGAACGCTGCCTGTAAATCTATTGTTGAAATATCCGAACTATGAAGCTTTTTTCCCCGAGTATGCGCTTTCTCATGTTATTGATCGTCGCTGGAGTATATTCATGTACACCTGACGATCCCAAACCAGTTGCCAAGACTGTTGCAGATTATTCAGGCCAACTTGCTCAGCAATGGAATCAGTGGATAGTTCAAGCTGATCAGAATTCAACAGGCTTTCAAGCGCCAGTTTCTGCCAGAGCATTTGGATATATTTCATTGGCTGCCTACGAAGCTGCCGCACCGGGAATGGATACTTACAAATCTGTTGCTGGAAATTTCCCAGATCTACAATTACCCGCTTACGATCCGACCTTGGAATATCACTGGCCAACCGTGCTTAATAACTGTTATCTGCAGGCCGTGACTTTGTTTTTTCCAACAATGCCTGATGCACAGAAAGCACTTTTGATTCGCCAGGCAAATGATCGCAACGTGACTTTCCTAGACGAAGGTTTTTCACTTCTAACATTTCAACGCTCTAAGTTATTTGGAGAAGAGGTTGCAGATGCAGTATTCAAATTTGCTGAGACTGACGCTATTGGCAAGGAAGGTTATTTGAAAAATACCGATCCCTCATATCTAGCTCCAGTATTTCCAGGAAGCTGGCAGACAACAAAACCACAATTCAATCCGGCCATTCTACCTACATGGGGAAATGCCCGAGCATTAGTGATTAGCGATGCAGACAAAATATCAGACGAGCCAGCGCCATACAGTGTGGATACAGAATCCAATTATTTCGCCCAGATGCAAGAATTGTACAACATGAGCACTTCGCTGACTTATGAGCAACAATGGATGGCAGAATTCTGGAGCGACGATATATTGACGATGACATTCACTCCAGCTGCAAGATGGGTTGCTGTGCTCAATCAACAATTTGACCTGACACCTCGCAATCTTCAAGAAACAGTTTATGCCTACGCGATGATGGGTATTGCCTTAAATGACGGCGGAGTTGCTTCCTCCAATAGTCAGTACAAATACAATGTCGAAAGGCCTGTGACTTACATTTCAAATCAATTTGACGAGAACTGGAAGACCCACTTGAATAATCCGCTCAACGGACTCAAAGGCATCACCCCTGAAACTCCTTCATATCCGTCCAATCACGCTGTGTATGCTTCTGCTGCTGGTGAGGTTTTGACAGACCTGTTTGGCACTAGCGTACAATTCACAGATCGTTGCCATATGGGCCGCGCCGAATTTATCGGCACGCCTCGCACATTCCAATCATTCCAAGACATGGCTTCCGAAGCTGCCTTTAGCAGAATGTATGAGGGCGTAAACACGCGTCAGGATTGTGAGGCTGGTATCAGAATGGGCACGAACATAGGTCAGAAAGTACTTGCTTTCGGCTGGAGGAAATAGAATTGCCCCTTGATTTCACATTTTATTTCTTGTAGCTCTTGTTATTTGGCGTCAATAGCCAGTATTTCAACATTGAGGCAAGATTATCCGGAACATCCTCAGTATTTTTAGGATATGGGATGGAAATCAATTCTCTTACGACCATTTGCAAATCGCATCGCTGAGTCCATCAAACAATGGTCGACTGTCGCGCTTGTAAAGCAAGAACACTGGCGTAAATCTCTTGTTAAATCTGCTGAAGGAACGCTGTTTGGTCAGAATCACGGATTCTCAAGCATTCAGACTTACGAGGATTTTAAGCGGCAAATCCCCATCGTCGATTACGAAGACATCAAAGACTTTATCGATCAGGTAAAATCGGGCAAACATGATATTCTCTGGCCCGGCAAGCCCGCTTATTTGGCCAAGACTTCTGGCACTACCTCCGGAGTCAAATACATTCCACTTACCAAGGACAGCTTGCCAAACCATTTTGGCACGGCCAAGAATGCGATTTTCAATTATGCCGCCAGGAGCGGAAATTTTGATTTCTTCAATGGGAAAATCATATTCCTATCCGGCTCGCCAGCGCTCGAGGACGTAAATGGAATTAAGGTAGGACGGCTCTCAGGTATCGTTAATCACCAAGTTCCCGCTTGGCTGCGGAAAAATCAAGTTCCATCATACAAGACAAATTGCCTGGAAGATTGGGAAGAGAAATTGGAAGCAATCGTGCTCGAGACCGTCAAGGAAGATATGCGCCTGATATCGGGGATTCCGCCTTGGGTGCAGATGTATTATGAACGGCTTATCGCCAAGACTGGCAAAGAGACTGTACTTGAGATTTTTCCAAATTATAGCGTATTTGGCTACGGCGGAGTCAATTTCGAACCTTACCGCAAGTCTCTGGAATCACTTGTGGGAGCCAAAATTGATTCAGTAGAAACCTATCCGGCTTCGGAGTGATTTATCGCATTTCAAGATCAGCCTGGAGAGCCTGGGCTGCTGCTAAATGTTGATTCAGGCATCTTCTTTGAATTCGTTCCAGTGTCAGAGCTCGGCTCGGCCAATCCATCGAGGT
>JBDSUZ010000399.1:0-8585 GCA_039927395.1 Saprospiraceae bacterium
GGTACGATAGCGATATCAAAGTTGTCTGTTCCCACACAACCCTTTGTATCTGTTACTGTTACCACATAGCTGCCTGCAAGATTTGCCGCGATCGTTGGAGTATTTGGTCCTGCTCCACCTCCTGGTAGAGTCCAGTTATATTGGACATAATTTGGATTAGTGGCATTAAGTATAGTAGAAGCACCAGTACAAATACTCGCCGCTCCAGCTATAACTGGGACCGGTAGTGAATTTTCAGCAACTGTAATGGTAGTATCACCTGTACAACCTGATGCATCAGTAACCATCACCGTATATGTGCCTGGAATTGCTGCAGTTATCATCTGACCTGTAGCAGTTCCTACCGGAGTAGTCCAATTCATCTGAGTGAAGCCTGTTCCGACATCGAGTACAGTGCTCTTACCGGAGCAGTATTCGTAAAGCCCTCCAATCACAGGAGTCAATTCAGAAGCCTCAGAAACTATAGTTGATACTGAATCCTTGCAACCGTTGTTATCAGTGATGGTCACAGAATAAGGTCCGGGAATCGTTACATCAATTGCAGCCGTCGCTTCTGTATTTGACCAGATATAGTTGACATATCCGTTTTCAACGCCGATGGTAGTGTAATTGCCTGTACAGAAAGTTAAACTTCCAGAGATGACAGGATTTGCTTCTGGATATTCGACGACATTCACCGCGAATGTCCCGGTGCAACCCTGTGCGTCAGTAACCGTCAGATTATAGACACCTGGCAGGTTGGCGGGGATCGTAGAACCACTAAAAGTCGTGCTATCTGGTTTAGTCCAAGTATATCCTGCGAATCCACCTTGTCCAGTCAAATTTGTAGACAGTGAATTACAGAAGCTCAATTGACCGGTAATGGCTGGAGTAATTTGAGGTTTTATGGTATATTGATCAGTATCGACATTAGAACAACCTTTGGTGTCGGTATATGAATATGATACCAAGTAATTACCTGCCATCAAAGTGATAGGATCGATTTCACCATTTGCACCAATATCTCCAGACCAGACTCCTCCGGTTGGTAAAGCACTAGCTATCACCATCGGTTGATCTTTACAATACAATCCCGTTCCCGGCAAAGTAACAGAGACAACTGGCAAAGTTTTGACAGTCACTGACATACTATCCTTCGCGTTACAGGCGCCAAAAACGTAGTATAATTTAAACGTACCAGTGCCTGCAATTTTAGGATCAAAGGTATTTCCCACAACTCCCGTTCCTGTCCATGTTCCTCCCGACGGAGCAGCGATCAATGGCACTGGCAATGTACCGGCACAAAGCGTATCAATTGGTGTAAGTGACAAGTTTGGTTTAGCGACTACAACAAATGGCATTGGAATAGAATCTTTACAACCGTCTTCGGACTCTCCGATAAATATCGGATTGTAATTGCCTGCAGGAATCAGGTTGGTAAATATCCTTAAATTGCCATCACCTTCATCGCTTGAGTACAATACGAGATTATTGCCACTATTATCCCAATATACTGATCCAGGAACT
Organism: Saprospiraceae bacterium; assembly: GCA_039927395.1. Lineage (GTDB taxonomy): Bacteria > Bacteroidota > Bacteroidia > Chitinophagales > Saprospiraceae > JBDSUZ01. The sequence continues at coordinate 1,507 of JBDSUZ010000399.1, forward strand.
CCAATAAAACCAAACATAGTCAATTGTCCTTGTCCTTGGCAGATGGTGTCAGGAAATGGATCAGTATTAATAAATGGAGTTGGAAATATTTCTACATTGATCGTACCAGTACCGGTGCAACCAAATTTGTCCGTTACTGTAACTGTATAGAGACCCGTTTGATTAGGAGTCGATATTACTTGACTTTTACCACTGGCGTTGCCTATGGGCGTATCCCAAATATAGGATGTATAAGGAGCCGCTCCTCCCAAGGGGTTAGCCGTAATTGTAAGAAAGGGACGTGCTTCCTGACAGCGGATTGTGTCGCCATTGTTAGCAACATCGACATCAAACAAAGGACGGATCAAAATCGTCACATCGTCAACAGCAGAACAACCATTAGCGTCTGTCACAGTCACCGTAAATGTCGTCGACAAGTTTGGTTGGACTATTATACTTGGATCAGTTGAATTATTACTCCACAAATAAGAAGTGGGAGGAGAAGGATTATTTGTAAAATTGGCAGTCAAGGTGAATATCGATTGCGCGCATCCTGTAGTATCGGGACTAGCTGTAATCTTTGCTTTCAGTTGAGGTAGTACAGTTACTCGTATTTCCTCCACCTGACCTGTACATCCATCCTTCTTTCCACTTACATACCAAATCACTGTCTTAACAGTGGTTGTGGTGTTTATCAATATTTGGTTGAGAAACTTACCAGTTCCGCTCGCTTCACCCGTAACACCCCCGTTGGGAACAACGGTGAATGTATAATCTACATCAGGATCTTGATTAGAAGTGATTTCTATCGCCGTGGAACTTCCTGAGCAAATCGTTTTCTCGATTGGATCGATTGTAGGGCCTTCGCAGCAGTTCAACTCTCTGTTGAGAAACTTAGGTTGATCCTGAGCACAGACACTTGAGCTTCCGCTCCATGAACCTGTTTCGCCGTCAGCGAATGTATACATGACCACATCGCAATCATGAAAACCAGTTTCGCTACAGCCCTCCGGTCCATCGTAATTTCTAGTTCTAAGGGTAAAATTAACCTCATAAGGACCATTGGTAGTGCCACAACCTGCGCCATCACCATAAGTCACATCTGGATCGGGAGTGCCACGATAGGCATACCAACCTGCGGGGAGTCCATCACCGCCAGAGATACCAGGGCTGGTACAACTTGGATCTAGATAATGGCATAGAACTAATCTACCCGTATTTGGGTCAATAAATAATTTCAGGTATGGGCTGTTAAAATTGTAATCAACATCACCCTCTGGAAACCAATCCCAGACTGCACCATAGACAGGATTGGGACCTGTATGAGTAATTGGTTCCCCATCTGCCGAAAAAGAAGTAGGGTCCCAACAATCACCAAAAATAGGAACCATAGCTTGAAGCCATTGGCAATTGTTGCCTTGGCCTATCGGGTCAACTTGAAATGAATTAATTCTAAACTTAAAGCTGACTAGCTCACCAGGAAGGTAAGGTCCCGCAAGAGGTGATCCTAAGGACGTTGATGTAACGGTGAAAGCGCTGCTTATCACGCAAACATTGGTATTGGCAGTCGCTGCCAGACAAAGTGAAAAATGACCAGGATTCCCAGAAACATTTCCGACTAGAACGTAGTATGTGGTATTAGGTGAGACGGCCACCTGGACCATGCTCAAATTACCCATTGATCCCGTATTGCAAGTCACAGGAACTAAACCAGCGCAACTACCACTGAATAACGCTACCTGTGGATTTTGAATCTCACCTGGCACAGTACTATTCAACACCATGTTGATGTTAGCTGCATTGGCATCAGTTGTGAACGTATACCATATACCTGGAGCTGAACTAAAATCATAACATCCCGCCAATCCAGTATTCTCCGGTCCAGCTCCGATGTTACATCCAGTCAAACAAATTGGTGCTGCAGAAGTAATCAGTGCGGGAAATGGAGCAGCGTTACTACATAAGTCATTGCCTGAACAGCCTGGAGGTGGCCCATTTTGAGTTACGCACATGGCAAAAGTACCCGCTCCAGCATCACTCGAACCGACTTGAATATAATAGGTCGTTCCAGCTATACCGGTAACAGAAAATGGACTACCTGGTGTGGGAGGAGGACCGCAATATTCCCCATTATTAAGTAGAAAGAACTGCCCATTGCAACCGCCCGTGAAATAGCCGACCATGATTGAAACATCCCCAGTGATATTTTCATTGGCAAAAGAGACATTCACGACGTTGTTGACTCCTGTAAGCGCCACAGTATACCAAACTGAATTGCTTGGAAAATTTGGGGCACAAGCAGGATTTGCAAAATCACCGGTCGCTGCAACAGTTGTTCCATTGACGCAGGGCCCATTGGGAGTGGCTACAACAGGAAAACAAGGGCTATCATTGGCAGGAATAGGTGGAGGAACGGGATTTGTAATGCAAAGTTGGAAACTAGTGACCGAATTGTTAGGAAAACTAATAATCACGTAATACTGAGTACCAGCAACAAGGCTAGTGGAGTTTAGTGGACTCACTGAACAAGCCACCTCTGTTGCATTTGCAAACACACAAGGAGTAGGAGCAAACTCAACTATCGTCACCTCAAAATTGTCAGCACCAGACTTTGCTACTATAGTAACATCCGGTCCCTGTGCTGTGAATGTGAACCAAATATTTGGATTGGTTGGAGCAGAAGTACAGGAACCATTTGCTAAATCTGAGGTCGCACCCGTAAAATCATAAGTCGTACAACCGCCAGCCAAATTGGTGACGTTGATGGCGCTGCTGCATGGATCATTTGCAGGCTGAGCCCAGGCAAAATGAGAAAAGCAAAGGGCGGATAGAATCAATAAGGCACGTAGATTTCTCCACATAACTTTACATTTTTTGTGTAACAAAATAAATTGAACGGGCTGAGTGCCCTTACTGTTCAATCTGCAAAGATAGGAAATTCGGATTGCTATTTGGGCAAACTTAAGTTCAACATTGTTGAAACTGGACCAAACAGCAAATAAAATTTCATTGATTGGGCATTATGAAGGAGGAAATTCCAACTATATTATACCCAGCATAGGTGAAGGAAGAGGAGTAATCAAATTTGATACATTTTGCGCTCAATTCCTATTTTTCAATAAGAATCTTTCCATAATATATAGAATCTGCATTTTGCATTTGCAGATACCAGTAGCCTGCAGGGACATTTGTTAGGTCAAATTCGAACAAATTGCCCTTGTTGTTGACATATGGATTGGCGCTAATCTTCTGGCCAAGGAAATTGATAAATACCCATCTTGAACCATTAGCTTGTATTGCAGGAGCGCTAACCCAGAGTCTGCTATTGGCAGGATTTGGATAGAGCCTCCATCCCAAATCAATAAGGCTATGGATTGCAGTTATTTGCAAATTCTGAACGATGGTGTCTGACCCACAAGCATTGGTTGCGATCAAGGTAACTGTGTAGTTTCCATTGCCACTAAATAGATGCGAGGGCTCAAGTTCTGTCGATGTACTTCCATCTCCGAAATCCCAAAAGAAAGATTGTCCAGACAAACTCAGGTTGCTAAATATACCTTCTAGTCCCACAATTTCGGCAGCGAAATTAGCATTTGGCTTATCTCCCACTGTTATGAAACTATCAACAGTCACTACAGTAGTTCCGAAAGTATTTGAAAGCGACATTTGCACAGCATATTCACCAGCATTTTCATAAATAACGATCGGATTTGCGTCAGCTGAAGTGGCTGGATTTCCTCCCGGAAATAGCCAAGAAATTTCGTCCCAGTTTTTGGCATTTATTGGCCCAAAATGAACTTCAAATGGAGCACAACCCGCAACAATATTACCCTCGAAACCACCTGCAGGAGGAATTCCTCCAGTAAATATTGTCCTTTTGGTACTATCAGAGCCACATTCATTGACCGCCACCAAAACAACCTCAAAAGTGTCAACAGTCGAATATATATGAGTAGGATCAATTTCAGTGCTTACATCTCCATCTCCAAATGACCAGTGATAACTTGCGCCAAGCAAGGTTTGATTGGAGAAGTCAACCTCAAGGCCCGTGGTAATATTTGAAAAAGCAGAAACAGGTTTACCTCTAACTTCGATGAGGCTATCCTGCCACAAAGTGTCCGCAATGTTACCATTTCGTGATATCAGATTGACACCGTAATAACCAGCATTCTGGTACACTACCGTAGGATTTTGCTCAGTGCTAGTAGCAGGCACTCCACCTTCAAAAGCCCAATCCCATTGAGTGGGATTGCCGACGGACTGATCGGAATATTTCACTGTAATTGGCGCACAATTGCCAATACTTTGAAAATTAAAATGAGCAGCCTGCGGCACAGCAATCTGAACTAATTTACTGAATGTATCGCTTCCGCAAGAATTGCTCGCTACAAGGACAATTGTATAGGTACCATTGGCAGTATATTCATGTCCTGGGTCCTTCATATTACTAAATGTATTATCGCCAAAATCCCATTGCCAAGCAGCCCCATTGACCGACCCATTATTCATTTGCACCATATTTGAAGCGATGATCACATCAAAATTAGCAATAGGCACATCTTCAACAGTGACCGCAAAATCGATAACAATTGTATCGTTGCCAGCAGCATTTCCAACAATTAGAGATACTGCATATACTCCTGCATTGGCGTATGTAACGACAGGATCAGCTAGAGCAGATTGACTTGGATTTCCACCAGAAAAAGTCCATTTTCTAAAGGTTATATCCCCTTGAGAATTGTCATGAAATTGCACTTGTGCTGGAATGCATTGAACTTGAGTGATGCTTTGGAAAATTGCAACGGGAATGCTTTGTATCGAGACTGATTGCACGAAAGTATCGCTACTACATGAATTACTTACGATCAATTGCACGACGTATACACCAGGCATTGCGTAGGTATGACTGGGATTCAGTACAGTGCTAGTCGTATTGTCCCCAAACTTCCATGCATATGTCAAATTAGTGCCGGAACTACCGTTTGAAAAATTGGCGATAAGGCCATTGACAGCTGCGGTAAAATTAGCGTTCGCCCCTGCGCTGACCTGAACATATGTATTCAACATCAGAGTATCAGACCCAACGGAGTTATTTACTATCAATGTAACTGGATACGAGCCTGAAGTGGAATAGGTAACTACTGGATTTTGGGATCCCGATACATTTGGAACGCCACCTGGGAAACTCCATTGCCAAGAATCAATAGTACTAAATGAGTTGTCAAAATATGAAACTGTCAGAGGAGTGCAACCGATCGAATTGGATGAGGTAAATGCTGCATTTGGCAAACTCACAACTTGGACATCCTGGTAGAAACTCACTGTGCCACAAGGATTTGTAGCTTCAAGTCTCACGGTGTAGTTCCCATCGGCATTGTAATGATGAACGGGATTAGTGGCCGAAGAAAACTGACCATCACCAAAATCCCAGAAATAAGATAATGCTTGTTGGGTGCCTCCACCAGATTGATTAATAAATGTAACGTTGGTACCGTTGATCGTGTATTCGAAGAAGGGCACTGGGTCGTCGTAGATCTTGACGAACTGATTTTTGGTTTTCGTAGTTGATCCCCCTGCATTGGTGGCTACCAATGTCACGTTGTAAAATCCTGGTTGAGTGTAATTGACTGCGGGATATTGCTCATTGGAAGTCGAGGGATTACCCCCAGGGAAACTCCAATCCCATGCAATGATGTTAGCAGAAGATTCATCACTAAATCCGACGAAACTGCTGTGGCAAGCTTCAACTGGATCTCCTGAAAAATCTGCAACTGGCGGTGCTATGACTTGATAGCAACTAGATGTCAATTTTATATTATCTATGTAGATGGTATTCCCAAGTTTACTTACGTTTTCAAACTTGATCTTTACTTGCTGTCGACCGGCAAATTGTGATAGATCAACTGAAATACAATTGTTATTACTTGTTCCAAAACACCAGTCATTCTGGCTAGCTGGAACAAAGGGAGTATTGATTGCTGTCCCAGTCTGGAAAACACCATTTGGACCAATAAATCCTGAATACACTTTGAATGGGAAACTTACCCCGTTATTGACGGAAACATAAATATTCAAAGTATCTGTAGCGCCACTTGCTTTGCCACGATACGCATGATCGAGACTCAAAATGATTGATTCTCTTCCACGGAAATCCCAGGGCGAAACATTTGTAATAGCATCGCGTTGATTGGTACCACCAGCATACGAGAAATTATTTAATGCTGCAGCTTTGGTGCCGCTACGCGAACCAAGAGCAGTGACCTGAGCCCAAGTAGTCAAATTATCTGGATTGCTGATGGCCCAGCCACCTAGCCCCGTCTCAAAAGTCTCTGAAAAGAAATTATCCAATCCGCCCGGACCGACCACTATGATCCCAGTCTTGGTGACCGAATTAGATCCATTGCCATTGCCGACAGTTAAAGTCACGTCATATGTACCTTGATTGGCGTACGTCACCAAAGGATTAGTAGCAGATGAACTCGAAGGATTACCACCTGGAAAAGACCAAGTTCTGCTAGTTGGGCCCCCGGATGAAGCATCAGTAAATTGAACTTTTCCTCCGGCACATATTTCTGCATTTGGTGCCCAAGTAAAATCTGGAGTGGGCACAAGATTGGCTCCAACACATTGTAGAGCGGCAAGCGCGTTGATTCTTCCCGCGCCTAATTGTCCTATAAATGTTGGATTTTGAGCATCGATATTTGTCGCAGAGCTCATCAAACAAGAACGTAGATCAGCAGCAGTCAATGAAGGATCATAAGATAACATCAAAGTGAGCAATCCGGCAACCATTGGTGTACTCATAGAAGTACCATTGTAATTGGTATACGATGAATTGCTTCCGCTACTACCTGCAACAGTACTATAAATCCCTACTCCAGGAGCAGAAATATCTACCCATGTGCCATAATTTGAAAATCCTGCTTTGATATCGGTAGAACCAGTAGCCGCTACTGCGATGGCATTGGTGTACCCTGCTGGGTAGAATGTGGTACTATTGCCGTCATTACCTGCTGCACATACCACTGTTACACCATTGTTAAACATGGTGTTTATAAAATTATTGAAGGTATTACTGAATCCTCCTCCTCCCCAAGAGC
>JBDSUZ010000400.1:0-2281 GCA_039927395.1 Saprospiraceae bacterium
CTATAGCCACATGGTTGGAGGCCAATCCCAAGGTCAAAGCCGTAAACTATTGCGGACTACCCTCCCATCCAGATCATCAGATTGCTACCGAACAAGCAAGTGGTTTTGGAGGAATGTTGAGTTTTGAGCTAGCAGGTGGCATGCAGGCCGGACTTGACTTTATGAACAAAGTGAAACTCTGCACATTAGCTCCAACGCTGGGTGATGTCGATACACTTGTGCTGCATCCTGCTTCAAGTTCGCATCTGAATGTCGCTCCAGAGATCCGGCTCAAGAATGGAATTACGGATGGCTTAGTTAGGATTTCAGTGGGAATTGAGGAATTGGAAGATATACAGAATGATCTGGAAGAGGCTATTTCTTAGTTATCGCTCCCCTTTTGCCTAGTTCGACGACTTCCATGTTGGAGATATTTCCTTCGGAAATGGTGAATCTCAACAAAGTACGGATGGCATGAAATCCATGGACACCTGCTGCACCTGGGTTTACATGTAGCATTTGCAAGTTTTTGTCATACTGCACTTTGAGTATATGCGAGTGCCCGCAGATAAACAGTTTAGGTGTAGTGGCGGTAATTAGCTTCCTCGCTTCAAAATTGTATTTGCCTGCAGCCCCTGCAATATGTATAATTGAAGTTTTGACGCCTTCCAGTTCAAAATTGAGCGTTTCGGGAAGCATTCTTCGCAACACAGCTCCGTCGATATTGCCTGTTACTCCGCGACATGGCTTGAAAGCCGTTAATTGATCCCAGGTTTGTTCGTTACCAATATCGCCTGCGTGCCAAATTTCATCACATGGTTCCAGATATTGAAAAATCAAGTCATCAAGATGACTATGCGTATCGGAGAGAAGGCCAATCCGCATCTAGCCTTCGATTCTTAGCACTATTTTGCCAAATTGGCTTGCTTCTTGCATTTTCTGTAAGGCGGCATTGCCTTCTTTCAAAGGAAATACCTCATCGATCACTGGTTTGATCTTATGTTGATTTACAAAACTCAGCATTTCGCTGAATTCCTCATCGTTGCCCATAGTGGAGCCCATGATATTGAGCTGCTTCCAGAATATTGCCTGAGGGTTTAGTTGATTGATCTTACCAGCGCCACCGCCATAAATAACGATACGTGCTGCCGGTGCTGCCAATTTTACCAAATCGTTAAATCCGTCTCCGGCCGCTGAATCTATAATCACATCAAAAAGCCCAGCCTTGGCAGCAAGGCCTTTGGACCAATCGGCATCCTTATAATTTGCTGTTCCCACAATACCAAGTTTTGTTGCCATCACCAATTTGCTGATAGAGGAGGATGTAGCCCAAACTTCTGCCCCAGTTGCCAAAGCAAATTGAGCAGCAAATAGCGCAACGCCTCCACCTATCCCACTTATGAGGACTTTATCTGTCTTCTCGATTTTGGCCTTGACCATCGTTGCCCTGTATGCCGTCAAACCTGATAAAGGCAAGGTGGCGGATTCCTCAGCGCTAAAATGAACTGGCGCATCATGAATACGATCAGTTGGAATTGCTATTTGCTCAGCAAACGTGCCCTTCGTCTTAAGTCCTAGTATATGAAATGCCGCTGATTGCACTTTGGGTTCATCTCCCCAATCGATATTAGGATTGATTACCACTTGGCGGTCTCCAATCATACCACAGCCACATGACCCCAATATAGTTGGCAGTATAATGCCAGGATAGAGCCCTTTGGTAATCCAAAGATCCCGGTGATTGAGTGATGCCGCTTGCAGCTTAACAATTTGTATGTCATCGCCTTGTGCAGGATCAGGGACAGATTCAAAACGAAGTGGAGCATGAAGTTCGTGCAGTACAAGAGCCTTCATACAATCAATGAACCTGGTTCAAGTTATTCTTGGTCAAGTCCAACTGCTTACGCGCGGAATCGATTTCCTCGGTCTTCTTCTTTTGAGCTAATATATTCTGCTCAATCTTGGACTTTGATTCGAGTATTTTCTTCTCATAGTCTCTGATATCATCTTCTAGGCCCTCTTTTTCTTTACTTAGTGAGCGGTATTCTCTATCCATTTTATCCAAAGCCTTTTCTTGGAATTTGATTTCCTCCTCAATTGTTTTGCGAGTCAACATGATGTCAAAGCCCTTGGCGATACTAGCTCCACCATTTCCATTGACATTGATAGCTTCCATATAGCCATTGCCATTGCGCAGCCAGAGATACAATTCAGTATCATCGCCCTTCTTGATAAATTGTGCCATCACATCGATTGGGTCATTTGACACTTCACGAATCATCACCGCTGGAGTCAGGAATTG
>JBDSUZ010000401.1:0-4902 GCA_039927395.1 Saprospiraceae bacterium
TGAAAGAAATACAAAGTGCTCAGGTTTATTTGGATGGCCTGAGGATGCACTTTGATGTGAACAAAGGGATGATCGAATCCAATATCGAAGGATACCTGGAAGGAAAGGAGATCGATATCGATGGTTACCTATGGAATTTGAATGAAGACGAATCAAGGATCCTGCTATTCAAGAAGGTTGAAGAGTCTGCAAAACAAGCTTCACAGGTTGAAGAAATGGCTCCCGAAATAGGCGAATAGCCTAAAATGTGTCCTAAAGCTTTGGGCCTTGCGCATGCGACATTAGCATTGCTATTTGATAGGAACCAATTATTAATGAAATGGAGAAAACTACATTGAACGAAGTGCTTCACTTTCGCTCCAACGCGGAAAGAACCTTTTCGAACATTGACCTGGACAAGAAGGTGATCTATGATGTGATCCTTTGTCAAGTTGGTGAGGCGGTAGGGCACTTTGTTCATTTAGAGCAATCCTTCATGAGTATGTTGGTCGATTACGTCAAAAAAGACGGTAAGGAAACCAAATGCAATTTTGACCATAACTACTCCAACATGGGCCTCCAGTTGGGCACGATCAAGGATGTCCGCTTAGAAGGTACACAGGTCAAAGGAAATTTGCACTTGTTCGAATCGGCGGACTCCTCTCCGATCGCTCCAGGTATGGCCAGTTTTGTGCTTGCCATGGCGCAGGAAAATCCGAAGGTTGTCAATTGCTCCATCAAGTTTATGGCTGACTACTACTATACATATGATAGTACCGGTCAAAAAATGAAAGTCTCTCCCTGGGAGCGCTACTATAACAGCGATCCAGAATTGAAATATTATGTGGCATTCAAGTCACTAGAGAGCTGCGACCTAGTTGAAGCTGGTGCAGTCACACAAACATTATTCTCCCAAAATACAAGTGAAATGAGTTTTGCAAAACGCTTTCAAGAATTTACGAAAGGTTCGGATTCGAAGAAAAAGGCCGATGATGATGTCACCGCTCTTAATGCAGAATTGGATGAGGCCGCTGCATTTGCTGCGGGTCTTACCAAAGATCTGGAAGATGTCCGTGCGCTGAATACAGCCAATATTGAAGCCAAAACTGCTTTGCAGACAAAATTGGATGAAGCATTGACACGCGAAAATGCACTTGTAAGTGAATTGGCGACTGCGAAGGAAGAGATAGTCGAACTGGGCAAGGATGCGGTCGAAAAGCACACTGATGGTGATCAAGGCGGCGACGGCAATTCCAAGGCTTTCAAATCTCCGAGCGCTGGATATTTCGCAGAAAGACTTGGCCTGAAATAAACTCGCAATAAACGAATTGACAACAACCCTCAAAATCAAATACAGACATGTCTAAGTCTTTATCTCTTACGAACGCCGCTGCGCTGCAAGCATTTGTTCAAACAGTTGCTCCTGATCTGCTGGTCAGGATGTTTTACAAGTTCAAGACCGCGGAAATGGTGCGCGTTCATGAAGGAATCAAGGGAAGGAAAATCCTCACGGAATTGACCTTTGCTGACAATCTTGTCAAAAAATGGCGTGCGCAGTTTGATGGTAATGACAATGCAGTCGGATTTGATCCAAGAATTCTGGAGGTTGCCTTCAACAAGGCTGAGCTTTCAGTAATTCCACAGGAATTGGAAAGCAATTACTTGGGTGAATTCCGCAAAAAAGGTCAGAATCAACACGATTGGCCATTTGAAGCATTCATCCTGGATAACTGGGTCAAAAAGATTGCTCAAGAAAATGAGAATGCTGTATGGCGCGCTGCGCTGCCAGCATCACCTACTGCAACTGACGCATTAGCATTGACCTTTGATGGATACCTTGAGATCATCAAGGATCTGATCAGTGCTACAACGATCACACCGGTCGTGACTGGCGCGATCTCAATCACCAATGCAGTTGGAAACGTAGAAAAGATGTGGGAGGTATTGGATCCGTCCTTGAAAGATCAGGGAGTCGACATCTTCTGTAGCTGGCAGATCTATTCCAAATACTTGCAAGATTACCGCGAACGCTATGGAAAGTACATTGGCAAGGATCAATCTGGCTCTGTGCAGCTTGATTGGGGTAATGCCACATTGCACGCCATGGCGGGTATGGGTACTTCAAGCCGTATCGTGATGACACCGGCTGCCAATTTGAATATTGGTTTTGATTCGCCTGGAGATTTGAGCAACCTCAATTTTGAAGATGATCACCGTCAGATCGATATCTGGATGGATTACAAACTTGGTGTCCAAATTGGAATCGCGAGAGATACTATACTGGTTGTAAACGACCAGGTGTAATCACAAATCGACAATTACAAATCCAAAAAATACACTCAACGTGGACGCTATTAAAGAATTGACTCCTAAGCAACAATTGGCTGCATTGAAAGAGCAGTTTGCAAATCAAGAATCCGTGATCCTTGACCAACAAAAGCAATTGGAAATGCAAGGGGAAATACTGCTCGACCAACAAAAGCAAATCGAGAACCTGCCAACTCAGGAAAGCGCGAAGGTGGAACTGAAGTCACAGGCACCGACAAAGGCCTTTGTCATCGGAAAGCAGAAATATCGCTTCAATGTTGCTGCATTTTACTGGAACAATGAAAAAGTGAGATCTGAGGATGCCTTGAAAGATGAGTCCTTGTTGAAGGATCTTGTTGAGGCGGGTGCTGGTGTCATTGAAGCAGTTTAAGAATCATTTTTTTCGAACCCAATTAATATAAGAAATCATGGCTGATGTATGCTGCACTGATCAGGAAGACATTGAAAAAGAATGCGGCCCCAATGCCGGTTATATGAAACCATCGCTCAACATCGCCTGCGAAGGTAATGTGGCGACGATCGGAGCTGTTACGGCTGGAGCTGTAGCGACTATGACCATGGAGGCCACAGAAGTATTCAACACTTGGGCTACCAGTCAAAAGGGAACCATGGATACTGTAGGCGCTTTGTCTGATGATGGATCAACCGTCAACTACACGACAACCTATACCACATTTGTCAAAAAATGTACTGGCGCTCGCTTGGCAGCATTGCAAGCAGGTGCGGGTGATGGTAAGATTGTGATTGGTACTGACAAAAATGGTCTGAAATGGATCATTGGCGAAAAGGAAAACGGTTGTACGGTCGTTGTCTCTCCTAAGATCAATGAGAAAAACGGAATCGAAGTGGTCATCAGCTGGGAACATAGCAAGTTGTTGCTGGAGTACACCGGTGTGATTGCGCTGTAGACATAATATTTTATTCTTTATCCTGGTGGTGATTGCCTGGTGGATCGCATAATCGATCTACCGGGCTCTCTGACCACATCAACAAAACATCATGGAAACTCCTGAAAAACCGAAAGAGAAAAAAGAAAACGCTTGGAAGTATGTGGGTCCAGGCTACAAGAAAGGTATCAAGCTTCAAAATGGCCGTATCGTGCAGCCAAAGGAAATGACGGATGCACAGATCGATGAGCTGATCGAATCAAGTCCTGAAGCAAAAGACCTGTTCACGAAGAAATAAGAGAAGGCCATGACGGCTTTTAGTTGATGTACAACTTGAGTGGGCATGACCGTAAGGTCGTGCCTTTCTTATTTGAATCAATCCCAACCACCAAATGGAATTAATCGAATCATTCACGCCGGACCTACTCGCCTGGGCTCGCGAATTTGTACAAAATAGGATCCGTGATGCCAGAGCTGCCGGTCTTGTCGACACTCAAGAATTGCTGAATTCGTTTGCTTCGACAGCTGTCAATCAAGCAGCTGAGAGTTTAATTTTCATAGGTTTTGCCTTCCAAGAATATGGAAGGTATTTTGACATGAAAAAAGTCAAATACTTGGGGCTCCTGCCTCTTGATGAAATTCAAGCTTGGGTCATCAGGAAGGGAGTCGAAAGATTCAAAACAACAAAATCACGAACCTATAAAGGTGCCGATAAAGAAAAGATCGCAAATCAAATCGCTTGGGGAATCTCAAAAAGCAGATCTACTGGCAAGTCAAAGCTGAAGCGCAAGCCATGGTATAATACCAGCAAGTCAAGGGATATCAATCGGCTAATAATCGACCTGATTGCACATTCAGGCGACTTCATGACAGATTCAATAAAAACAGAACTCAAATCATAATGGGAGTAAGAAAAGAAGAAATTGAATTGGACCTTAGAATCGTATCCAAGGATCAAGTGCAATTTAACAAATTGCTAAAAGACAGTGCCAAACTCAATCAGGAGCTAAGGGCGGCAGATGGAAATGCTGCTCATTTTCAGCAAGTATTAAACCGTATAGAAACAAACAGTAAAGCATTTTCTAAAATTGATATTGAGAGTTTGTCAAAAAACGATTTGGTTAATCGGGCCGAGCACCTAAACAAAGCACTTGGATTTATAGGTCAAAATCGCCCACAGTTTGAAGTGATCAACACTGAATTAAAATCTATCAACGTTCGTCTCAAACTCATCAGGGAGTCAAGTTATGGATCTAGTAAGACCACTGTAGACGGCTTTTCCGGCGTTTCAACCGGTCTAAAAATCGTTAATCTTGCAGCTGGCGTATTAGGTGGAATCATCGCCTCTTTCAGCATCGGTGCATTGATCACTGCCGGTAAAGAATTGCTAAAGTCCGCAACTGCTTTATCGCAAATCGGTCGTCAAACCAAATCTGTATTTGGCGAGGCCTCAAAGCAAGTTGAAGAATTTGCGGCCAGGAATGCGGCGGCTCAGGGCCTTACTCAGAGTGCATACCTCAAATCCACAAATGCGATCGGTGGAATGCTCAAGAATATGGGCTTCCAAATTAAGGATACAGTCACCATCTCAACTCAGGTGCAAAACTTGTCAGGTGTCCTTGCTGAATGGTCAAATGGCCAGGAAGACGCTGCCAGTACTTCAGAAATCTTGAACAAGGCGCTTCATGGCGAATACGAGGGCCTTAGT
>JBDSUZ010000402.1:0-1980 GCA_039927395.1 Saprospiraceae bacterium
GAGGGGAAGTGGCATTTTCAGATCCATATACCCTTATATCAGGCCATACAATCAAGGGCAAAATCCATGACATCACACAATTCAATATGAACACCGCCACGGATGGCGTCACCGCAAAATGGAAGGACGAGAAGACTATTCTCCTGGAATTTAAGCAATGGGGCAATTGGTGGTGGCGCAAAGGCATCGGCATGGGCCCTTGGGAAAATGATCAATTCACGGTTACACCAAATGGACAGCAATGCGAGATTTCATTCAAGGAAATGCCTAAGAATGGGACTTTTATTTATCAGGATGGAGTTGAATGGAGGGAGCTTCAGCAAACGAAATGAGTAATCGATCTCTACAGTAGTCCATCCTAAACGTCGGAAACAAAAATTTTGTTTGCAAAATGCAAACAAACTCCCTATATTTGCGTTGTGAAAGTATTGGTTAAGAAAACAATCTTGTACTACGTCAAGAAATATCCAAAAGCAAGGACTCAGTTATTGGTGTGGTATAGCGATTTTTCAAAACTAAAATTAGCCAATTTCAATGAATTGAAAAGTATCTATGGTAGCGTCAGTATTGTAGGTAATTTTCGAGTAGTCTTTAACATAAAGGGAAATGATTTCCGCCTATTGGTCGCCATCAATTTCGACCTACTTGCGTGCTACATAATATGGTTCGGAACACATAAGGAATATGATCAAATCAACGTAGAATCTATTTCTTATGACCCAAGAATCCTAAACGAATAAAGCCATGAATTGGAAAGTAATAAACTCAAGTGCTGATTATACAAAGGCGGCGATGCGCATGATGGAGATTTTCCATTCAGAAGTTGGCACTATTGAATTTGATGAATTGTCTTTATTGATACTATTGATCAAAGACTATGATGAACGCCATGTTCAATTGCCTGAATTGGAACCCGTAGAATACATAAAATACAAGATGAGAGAAAAGGGCTTAAAGGCCAAGGATTTAGAATCATTAATCGGCAGCAAGGGACATGTTTCAGCTGTTTTATCAGGAAAGCGCGATATCACCTTAAAAATGGCGCAAAAACTAAAGAACTATTTCCAAATACCAGCGGAAGTATTTTTTCGCGGCTCGTAAATAAATTCATTTCCGTCATAATCAAATATTGGAAAATGAGTTTGCTGCAGATATTTAGATTTGTAGCATATAAATATCAATATGCAAGACTTCAAAAAACTCATAGTCTGGAAGGAAGCACATGAACTAACTAAGCAGATTTATGAAATTTCTGCCAAATTTCCTCCAGAAGAAAAATTCGGCTTAACCTCGCAAATCAGGAGGTCTTCTGCTTCAATTCCATGCAATATCGCTGAAGGCACTGGAAAGGATGGTAATCGGGATTTTGCAAAGTATTTACAAATTGCAATGGGATCCGCAGCTGAAACTGAATATTTAATCTTTTTATCGTTTGAATTAGAATTCAATAGTTTGGAAGAATACCAAAAATTAAATCAGAAAATCGAAACAGTAAAAAAATTACTGTTCGGTCTACTCCAAAAAGTTCGTCAAAACCCAAATTCTTAACTCTAAACCCTGAACTCTAAACTTACCTAACGTACATCACCTCCTTCACCGCCTTCACCACCTTTGCAGGATTTGGCAACCAAGCCTCGACAAACGTCGGTCCGAATGGCAATGAAGTATCAGCAGCAGTCACACGAGTGACGGGAGCATCTAGATAATCGAAAGCATATTTTTGCACCTCATAGGCGATCTCAGCAGAAACACCATACATTGGCCAAGCTTCCTCGACGGTTACCAAGCGATTGGTCTTTTTGACAGATTCCACGATAGTGGCATGATCTAAAGGACGGATCGAACGCAGGTCTATTACTTCAGCAGAAATGCCTTCCTTAGCCAATTCCTCGGCGGCAGCCATAGCCACCTTTACCATTTTGTTATATGAAACAATTGTGACGTCAGTGCCCTCTCTGCGAACTTTTGCTTTGCCAATTG
>JBDSUZ010000403.1:0-7253 GCA_039927395.1 Saprospiraceae bacterium
GGGTTTAGTGGTGGCTGCCGCCCTTGCCGCAAATGCGCTATTGGTTCACCCACTGTCAACACAAATGATTGCTGAACTACTATGCTCCAAACTGGAATGGTTGAATGAAAATCAAACAGAAAAGATCAGGGTTTTGGCATCACTACAAGGAGGCATCCAATGGTTAGTAGATCCGAACAAAGGACTATCGCAAAGACTGTATTATCCAAATGGCTTATATTTTTCCGTTTGGACTGCTGCTTCTAAGATTCCCATTGGTGACTACTTTGATCAAAAAACAACGTTTGCAATTGGCTGTCTTCTGTATGGACTTCTTCAAACAAAATTGGATCAAGTGCGAATTGCCTTCAGCGCAATATTTCAAATCAATTCTGAGGTTCTGGATCCCAAATATGCGTTTGACTTTCTTGGCGGGGGCTGGAACACTCAAGAGCAAAATGTAGCATTTATCATATGGAGTAAGAGCTATCCATCAGAGTTGCACATTTCAGCAATCCATAATGACGATTGGTATAATAAAACCTTACAAATAGTACCGACTGGTTCGATTCTTGTCTAAAAAGGTTTCACGTGGAACTAAAGCTTTGACATTGAACTGGCTTTAAGCTACTTTTACATCCTATTCAAGCACAAATATGAAACACTGTTTCACGTGGAACATCCGCGCTCTCTATTTTCTCCTTCTTTTGCCTATTGTTGATTCTTCATTTGCCCAAGGACAAGACCCCATGGGAAAGGATAAATTCAAGCAACTCTACGAAGAATTTCCCACCCCAAATGACTACAGAACAGCTTCCGGAGCACCTGGCCATGCTTACTGGCAAAACCGAGCAAACTATGCAATAAAAGTTGTTCTGGATGACAAGACCCAATCAATAGCCGGCGAGGAAACAATAACCTATCTGAATGAATCGCCAGATGCATTAACATACTTGTGGGTCCAATTAGATCAAAATATCAACGAAAAGAATTCGGATACAAAGCTCACCCGCACCGAAAAAATAGGAGATAGGGTGTCGGCAAATGATATCCTAAAACCGGAACCAGTATACGACGGAGGATTCAAAATAGAGTTCGTAAGAAATAGCGACAATTCAGAGCTACAACACACCATTGTCAAAACTATGATGCGGATCGATCTTGCTTCTCCACTAGCTAGCAAAAAGACATTCACATTCAAGATCAAATATCATTACCAAGTCAACGATCGTGACAAGGTGGGTGGTCGTTCGGGATTCGAGTATTTCAAGGCCGAAGACAATTGCATATACACTATCGCACAGTTCTTCCCTCGCATGGCTGTATATCATGACGCCATTGGTTGGCAACATAAACAATTCCTTGGTACTGGAGAATTTACCCTGCCATTTGGTAACTATGAAGTTCAACTAACTGTACCAAGTGATCACTTGGTCGCAGCTACCGGCGAATTACAGAATCCAAGCAACGTTCTCAATTCAACACAAATAAAAAGACTTGAACAAGCTCGCACATCATACAAGACACCAGTCGTCATTCAAACACAGGCAGAAGCTATTCAGCGAGAGGGGACCAAATCAACAAGCGTACAAACCTGGATTTTCAAAGCAAATAATGTAAGAGATTTCGCTTTCGCAACATCACGAAAGTTCATCTGGGATGCAATGGCTGTCAAATTGTCAAATGGAAAAACGACAATGGCTATGTCTATGTATCCAAAGGAAGGAAATCCACTTTGCGGTAAGTACTCAACCAAAGCCGTTGCACATACACTAAAGACTTATTCACAATTCACAATTGACTATCCTTATCCATATGCCTGGTCTATCAACACCAAAAACATAGGAATGGAATATCCTATGATATGTTTCAATGGCGGACGATGCGATGCAGAGGGCAACTATAGCGAGTCTACCAAGTACTCGACAATATCAGTAATCATACACGAAGTAGGTCACAACTTCTTCCCAATGATCATCAATTCAGATGAGCGCCAGTGGACATGGATGGATGAGGGGCTAAATACCTTCCTTCAATATCTAACAGAACAACAATGGGAACGAGAATACCCTTCATCACGCGGAGCAGCATATAAGGTCGCAGACTACATGAAAGGGGATGCAAAGTATCTCGAACCCATTATGACTAATTCTGAGTCTATATCGCAACTCGGCAATAACTCTTACGGAAAACCAGCAGCAGCCCTAAATATCTTACGCGAGACTGTTATGGGAAGAGAACTTTTTGACTTTGCATTCAAGACCTACGCACTGCGATGGGCATTTAAACATCCTACGCCCGCTGACTTTTTCCGTACGATGGAGGATGCCTCAGGCATCGATTTGGACTGGTTTTGGAGGGGATGGTTTTATACAACACGTTGATCAGTCTATTGCATCAGTAAAGTGGATGAAACCCTCATCAGACAATCCGGATCTAGCTTTGGAAATGAAAAAACAAGATCAGTCCAAGAAACCTCAAAATATATCTGAAAGCCGCTATGCAGAGCAAAAAGAAGCGGTGTATGCAGAAATCGATACGGACCTAGAGGATAAGTATAGTGCATCTTACAAGAAAACCGCTCCAATAGCTCAGGATAAATATGATGAATACAAAACTAAGCTAGAACAGCAAAGCCCTGAAGAATCACAAGTTGCCAATGGCGATTGGAATCTCTACGAATTGACAATCAAGAATGTTGGAGATCTTGTAATGCCGATCATTATCAAATTTGACTTTGTGGACGGGAGCTCTGATATCAAGCGAATTCCGGTAGAAATATGGAGGTACAATACTATGGAAATTTCAAAAGTATTCACCTTCTCCAAGGAAGTAGTACAAATTACCCTGGATCCTTACCTCGAGACAGCCGATACTGACCTTACAAACAATTACTATCCCGAAAAATCACTTCCTTCGAGATTTGACCTGTATAAAGCAAAATCACAAACAAGCCAAAAGGCAGATGCGCCAACACAAAGACAAAGAAAAACAGGTAGTGGAAACTAGCTTAATATACTGTCAATCAAACGTTTAAGAAATTTGCTAGTAAATCATTAAACTCCTTGGGCTTCTCCATCATAGGGGCATGACCACAAAGGTCAATGAAATGAAGCTGCGATCCCTTAATCAATTCTTTGAACTGTTCAGCAACGAAAGGTGGGGTGATAGTGTCTTGCTTGCCCCATATTAATAGAGTGGGAATCTTGATGTTGTGTAGCTTATCGGCCAGATTATGTCTCACTGCTGATTTAGCTGTAGCAATCACTCTGATCACTTTATTGCGATCATTAACTATGTCAAATACTTCGTCAACTAATTCAGTGGTAGCTGTCGCTGGATCGTAAAATGTTTCACCAGTCTTATTCTTTATGAATTCATAATTACCCCTCTTTGGAAAAGTCGATCCAAGTGAATTCTCAAATAACCCTGAACTTCCCGTCAGTGTAATGCTATCCAATCGATCTTGCGACTGCAATGCATAAAGTATAGCTATGTGACCACCCAATGAATTTCCCATAACATTGATATTATGGTAGTCCTTCATTTCTACAAATCGCTTGACATGATCTACAAGACCAGACAATCCTGCGTTTAGCAAGGGTAATTCGTAGATTGGCAACATCGGAATAACTACATTATGTGTAGGTGAAAAACGATCAATTATTCCTTCGAAGTTGCTCAATGCTCCAAACAATCCGTGCAATAGCAACAAAACCGGTTTACCCGGACTTGTTTCAATATATTTAAAACCGCCTTCTTCTTTGATCTGATAATTCATATAGTTAAACTACGTTGAGAGCACTAATTTAATAAAATTCCTTCTACAACTACTAAAAGCCCATTTATATTGACTTTGGAGTAATAATGCCATCATGAGTTAGTAGAAAATAAGTACATATTCCTGAACCAAACAATAGGATGGCCCCTGCCTGATGCAATACTCCCCATAATACAGGAATATGCCCAGTACAATTCAATACAGTGATAATTCCAAGCACCACTTGAATCAGCATTAGTATAAACATGTACTTCGAACTGGTTCGAAGTACAACATCTTTACTATTGACCATAGTCCTATACGCCAATATGCTAACACAAATGCCAATAGTATAGGCCAAGCTGCGATGTAAGAACTGCACTAATCCCGCCATGAAAGGGTGCTTGTCGTAATCATTGACATGCTGCAACAGCCAATTGTCCCCGTCCAACAAGAATGCAGGAATGAATTCTCCATTCATATCAGGCCAGGTGGGAAAGAATAACCCAGCCTTCATACCTGACATCATACCTCCAACAAATACTTGAATAAAAAGCAATGACAAAACTGCAAATCCAAGCTTCTGCTTTCTATCCTTTATTTTAGGCCGGTTACTATACTGTACTTCCAATATTGCCAAAAGCAATGTCCCAAAAACAAGGATTGCTACAATCAAGTGTAAAGCTAATTTGTAAGCATTTACCCAAGGTCTGTTTATCAATCCGCTCGCAACCATGATCCATCCTAATGTGGCTGCTAATGCTGCGAACAGAACAACTAATCCAAGCCGTTTTCTCAATTGTCGATTTATCCACCCTTTGCTAGAAAACAGAATAAAAGGAACCAAGAAAATTATCCCCATGGATCTAGCCCAAAGCCTATGCAGATATTCCCAGAAATATATAAACTGAAATTCGCCCAAAGTCATGCCCTCATTGATCTTCTGATATTGAGGAGTAGCCTTGTACAAGTCAAAAACATGATGCCATGCTACTTCTCCAAAAGGAGGAAAAGTCCCCAAAACGATGTCCCATTTTGTAATCGAAAGGCCAGAGCCTGTCAACCTTGTTACGCCGCCAATGATTATTTGAAAAAAAATAAGGATCAGTCCCAGTATCAACCAGTTCCTAACCACCTTAGGTGTCTCAGCCATGCTAATGTTGTCTTGCAGTACAAATCTACAATATGATTGGCGGTCATTCACTTATCCACTTTTATTCTATGATTGTATTAATAATTATATATTTAAAAGTAAAATATCATCATCATCATTAGCACTGTTGATACGTGAGTAAGATTATTGAGTACAATTATGAAAATCAATTATCAACATTTATGCTGTCGTTACCAACGCATAATTTATAGTTAAATAACTATAAATCATTCATCTATATATATTTTCAACAAAGCTGAGCATTGTATATTGTTGGTAGATAGTTTTAAAATTTGTTTTTTTGAGTGTTAGTACGATCTTAATAAGTATTGGGTTATTGAACTTTATCCACAGTCGGAGACAAATTCTGGTCAAGTTGTGATCTTGATTTTAAATTAGGTGGATACTTAGTGGAGAAATTAGTATTTTTTGTTGGGTTATTAACACTCAAAACCACGTTATTGACAATGATTAGAGCATGAAAGTAGTAATTCAGAGAGTTTCAGAAGCCTCGGTGATGATTGATGGAAACACAAAGTCTTCTATCAAGGCTGGTTGCTTGGTACTATTGGGAATAACTATCGAGGACAATATTGCTGACGCGGATTGGTTGATGGATAAGATTGGTCAATTGAGGATTTATAGTGATGCGGCGGGACTAATGAATTTGTCGCTCGAGCAAATAAATGGGGAAGCATTGCTCATTTCTCAATTTACTTTGCTTGCAAGTACAAAGAAAGGAAACAGGCCCTCATACATAAGTGCTGCTCGACCCGAGCAAGCGATTCCGCTTTATGAATATGCCATCAGGCGTCTTGAAAATGCACTCGGAAAATCAATAATGACTGGAGAGTTTGGTGCAGATATGAAAGTCAGCTTGGTCAACGATGGGCCGGTGACAATCATCATTGATTCAAAAAACAGGGAATAATGGAAATAAAGGAAGTGCAGGATAAGGTCGACGTCTGGGTTAAACAGTACGGTGTGAGATATTTTGATGTCATGACCAATACTGCCATATTGATGGAGGAAGTTGGCGAGTTGGCAAGGTTAAATGCAAGAATATATGGAGAACAATCTTTTAAGTCTGCTACAACTGCCGAGGATGCAAAGAAAATGCTTGCCGATGAAATGGCCGACATCCTTTTTGTATTGACTTGCCTGGCAAATCAATCAGGCATAGATTTGGAAGAAGCCCTCAGGCTAAATTTTGAAAAAAAGAGCTCGAGAGATAAGGATCGACATCACAATAACCCAAAACTCAGCGACAATATTCAAGAAATTGATTGATTGCTGAGGCGGATTCCATAGGCTCTTCTATCATACCCGCATGCGCCGACTGCGACAAGTAGCTAATAAGATTTGCTTGCGCTAGGTAGGTTCCCTTCCAAATAGAAGCAGGCTCCAAGGTTTTGTCTTCAGCGCCTATTATGTATTGGATTGGTTGTTGCACATCGATAAAATACTTAGATAAATCTTCCCTGTTCTTCATAGCCATTAGCCCATCAGTGACAGCCAGAGGGGAAGCCTTTTGAGATTCAAGCACTTGTGTTTGAAGTTCCTCAGGGTTTGACGAAATGAAATCTTTGGAATAGATAGAATGGATCAACTCTCTGATGAATTTCTCGCTACCATGATTCTGGACCAAACGCGCAGCTTTATCCCTCCCTGCTTTTTTCTCCTCCGAATCAGCAAATGGGTGAGAGTGAAAGAAACAGATTCCCTTCACTCGATCAGAATATAGTTTTTGAAATGCAGCGGCCGAATAGCCACCCATCGAGTGTCCAATCAGGAGACAATCTTTCTTGTCGAAATGATCAAGAAAGTGATTTAGGAAATTAGCTACAAGATCAAAGTTCCAGTTTTCAACTCTATCTGTCTGTCCAAATCCTGGCTGATCAATACAGACAATGCAATATG
This sequence comes from Saprospiraceae bacterium, assembly GCA_039927395.1. Taxonomy (GTDB): domain Bacteria; phylum Bacteroidota; class Bacteroidia; order Chitinophagales; family Saprospiraceae; genus JBDSUZ01. The sequence goes on from JBDSUZ010000403.1 coordinate 6,813, forward strand.
AACTATCGAGCATGGATACGAAATGACGCCAGAGCTCGGAGCTTTCGCAGAATCCGTGTAGAAGAAAGACAGGAATTGCATTTTCATTTCCGCTGATCTCGTATGACCATTTCTTTCCTTCGAAATGCAGGTATTTATTCATTTTGGATAGACTTAACTAAATGGGAATAATTGATTTGAGCAATGGCAAACTAGTAAGAAGGAGGGAGAATGAAAAGTTTTGAGCAAAAATGGTGATCCCTTTTATTAGCAAAGTATCTTTATCCAATATGAATCCCATCTGGAAAGGCATTTATCAACGCTTCCTTCAAAATACAACGGCTCTTGGAGGGGGATTGTTTATTGCCATTTGTTTTCTCGTGGCAGTCTTTGCCTATGTGTTGATTCCCGATAACTCACCAGATGCAAACGAGCAGATTTCAGAGATAGGCCTGAAAAAAC
>JBDSUZ010000404.1:0-13924 GCA_039927395.1 Saprospiraceae bacterium
TGCACAATAAGCGTATAGCGACCATTCCAAAGATCAGCGATAATATACATGCGGGCCTGGCCGAATTGGCAATGCCTTATGCCCAATTGTCAATCGAATTAGAGCAAAAAGAGAATTTCACCACTACGGGAAATGATCAGATAAAGGTCCTGTTTGCAGCAAACAAGGGCAGTAAACTCAACTTGATCAAGGAAGTAGCCTCAGGAGGAGAATTGTCACGATTGGCGCTTTGCTTTCAATCAGCTATAGCAGGTGCTTTAGCCTTGCCGACTTTGATATTTGACGAAATCGATTCGGGAGTTTCAGGAGATGTCGCTGACAAAATGGGGATTATCTTAAAGAAACTCAGCTTGAATCATCAGGTACTGGCCATCACACATTCACCGCAAATTGCGGCCAGAGGTTCATCACATTTCTTTGTGTCCAAAGAAGTCATCGGCCCAAAAACCTACACTCGGGTCAAACTGTTGCAAGCAACTGAGCGCGTCGAAGCCATCGCTGTGATGCTAAGCACTAATCCTCCTAGCAGTACCGCTATTGAACATGCCAGAGAACTCATGAATTCGAATTAATCTAATTTCAATCTTAGTTCAATGGAATAAATTTGGACAGATTAGGTTAACTTGGCACGCAAATTTTCATACTTCAAAATTCAAGCAGATATGGCCCATGGACTATTGGCAGGCAAACGAGGAATCATCTTTGGCGCACTTGATGAGCAATCACTAGCTTGGAAAGTTGCAGAGAGATGCGTCGCTGAAGGAGCGACGATCACACTGACTAATGCTCCTGTTGCCATGCGATTTGGAGAAATTCAGAAATTAGGTGAGCAACTTAACGCTGAAGTCATCCCAGCCGACGCTACAAGCCTTGAAGATCTTGAAAATCTCCTCACAAAAAGTATGGAGATCCTTGGTGGCAAAATGGATTTTATCCTCCACTCCATCGGCATGTCGATCAATATGCGCAAAGGCAATGATTACACCAACCTCAACTATGAGTGGACTCAGAAGACGCTTGATATCTCCGCATTGTCATTTCACAAGCTGATGCAAACTGCATATAAAATGGATGCAGTCAATCCTTGGGGATCGATCGTTGCTCTGACTTATATCGCTGCTCAGCGGATATTTCCTGATTACAATGAAATGGCTGATGCTAAAGCATTGCTCGAGTCGATCAGCCGCAGTTTTGGATATCACTATGGGCTCAAGAACAATGTTCGCGTCAATACAATCTCCCAATCCCCAACCTGGACTACTGCTGGAGCTGGAGTGAAGGGCTTCAAAGAATTTTTTGATTACGCTGATAAGATGTCGCCATTGGGAAATGCCAAAGCAGAAGACTTTGCTGCTTTTTGCAGCGTTATGTTTTCAGATCTTACCCGCATGATCACGATGCAGAATCTTTACCACGATGGAGGATTTTCATCAATGGGCATGAACCCTGCTTTGATCCAAATTCCAGATTAATCTCTCATTTTGAATGCTTTTGTGGAGCCCTTCCGGCAAATTTCCTTTTACAAACTGCCTGCCATTTCGCTGAAATGCTTGGCCCTTGTATGTTTCTGTTCCTTGATGTTGTACTCCAACCAAATTGACGCTCAGGATAGTACAGAGGTCATGGTTGAAGTGCAGGATACCAATAGCTGGTTACCACTTGATACCAATCAAGTAGCCTGGTTCGAGGTCTCAAAGCCGACTGAACTCCATTCAGTCGATGACAGCACGCTGACGCGCTTCCAACAGTATGATCCCGCGCGAAAACAAATATTTGATTGGGTCAACCTTGGCTCTGTAGGCTCTCCTGCCCTCCCCTTGTTCTTCAGGCCCAAGCAAAACCTGGGATTTTATACAGGCCTTGATGCATTCCAACTCTATACACGGACAGCAGATCAAATGCGATTTTATAAGATCAACAAATCGTATACAAATCTTCATTTCAACAGGGGCCTAAGCCAAGAAGACAATTCATTTTCGGCTGAATTTAGCCGCAATTTCAAGTCTCGATTAAATCTCAGTCTGCAATACGACCGCAACAATTCCATAACTGATTATGCCAACGACAGAGGTCGAAATACGCAGTTCAATATTGGTCTTTGGTACACTAGTAAGCGCAACAGATATCAAAGTTTTTTGATTTACGGGGATCAGTCTGTTAGTCGCCTGGAAAATGGAGGAATCACCACAGATACACTATTTGATGCGCCAGCTAGTCAGCAGCGAGTTAATATTCCTGTTTGGCTTCGCACTGCCAATTCGCGTTATTCAGCCAAAACTATCAGCAGTAAGCATCAATATCAATTTAAGAAAGATCCCAAAACTGATGGGGCATCATTAACGGCATTTTACGACCTGCAATATGGCAATTCTACCTACAAATTCTATGATGCCAACAGTGTCTTCATCCCCGCCTACTATCAACAGTTTCAAACCGATGACCGAGGGGTTCGCGAATTTATTCACGTCGATTATCTTGAAAATAGGGCCCAATTGCAATGGGAAATTCAGAATCGAATAAGCGACGATACAAGCAGTATTTTGGTACGCGCAGGATTGAAGTACACGAATTTCTGGGTCAATCAAGAACCTCTCAGAGAAACGAGAACCGCAACATTTGCCGAAGGAAATATTCAGATGAACTATCGCAAGAATATCCATTTTGAAGCAATGGCGCAGATAGGGCTATTGAAAAACAAAGGTGAAATTTTGCTTAAACCAAATCTTGATATTTCATATCCAAGCATAGGCAAACTGGAGGTAAATGCAGTATTCAGAATTGGGGAGGCAAGTCTCATTTCGCAGAGAAATTATATAACTCAAAAATTGATTTGGGATAATAATTTCAGAAAAGAAAAGAATTACGGAGTCAATGGAAATTTCAATATCACCAAATTGAACTTGTCCATATTTGGCTCCTGGAATATCATGGACGATTATATCTACTTCGATACCCAGCGCAATCCAGAACAATTCAATGGTACTGTCCAAATCATACAATTGGGTGGCATGCACCACCTGGCTTTTGGCAACATGAATTTGGATAATACCGTCGGCCTACAGAAAAGCAATCAAGACATCATTCATGTCCCCGAATGGTTTAGCAAACATAGCCTTTACTGGCAACGCAACTTGTTCAAGCGTGCGGCCAGACTACAATTGGGTGCTGATTGTCGATTGACAGATTCGTACCATTTGAATGCCTACGAACCGATTATTGGCCAGTTTTATATCCAAAATGAAGATCAATATCCTGTCAATCCAATTGTCGATATTTTTGCCAATTTGCGTATCAAGTCATTTCGCGGCTTTGTCAAATTGGAAAACATGTTGAATCTGTTTGACAAATCTGTCAACATACAGGTTGCCTCCTACCCTCTACCAGATTGGGGGCTGCGATTTGGCATCGGCTGGGTATTTAAAGATTAGAGCCAAAAGAGCGACCAGGAGCACCTCGAAATCCTTGCCGAGGGAATTTCCTCCCATAAAATTGCAAAGTAGATAATTGCTTAACTTCGCCGCTTCAATTCAAAGCTGCAATGGAGTATAATCCTCAATCTATCGAGAAGAAATGGAATCGCATTTGGCGAGACAGTAAGGCATTTCGCACAGACATAGATTTATCCAAGCCCAAGTATTATGTGCTCGATATGTTTCCCTATCCATCAGGCACCGGCCTACATGTGGGGCACCCATTGGGGTATATCGCCTCTGACATATTTGCACGATACAAAAGAGCCCAAGGCTTCAACGTCTTGCATCCAATGGGATTTGACGCATTTGGTCTGCCTGCGGAGCAATACGCTATCGAGACAGGACAACATCCAGCTACCACCACCGCTACCAATATTGCAAAATTCAGAAGCCAACTCGATAACATTGGATTTTGCTATGATTGGGATCGCGAAATACGCACCAGTGATCCGGCATACTACAAATGGACACAGTGGATATTCCTTCAAATTTACAACAGTTGGTACGATCACGATCTTGGCAAGGCACGTCCAATCTCTGAGTTGCTTGAAATGTTTGAAAACTCGGGGACACAAAATCTCAGTGAACAAAACCGCCGAGGATACATCTTCCCACCTCTTACTTGGTCCGAATATTTGGTCGAAGAAAAAGAAAAATGCCTCATGGATTTCCGCCTCAGCTACTTGGCAGAAGCTGAAGTCAACTGGTGTGAAGCTTTGGGTACTGTGTTGGCAAATGATGAGGTCATCAATGGTCTGAGCGAGCGAGGTGGACATCCGGTCATCAAGAAGCGGATGCGCCAATGGTTTTTGCGTATTACAGACTACGCTGACAGATTGCTTGAGGGGCTCCAGCAGCTTGATTGGAGTGATGCAATGAAGGAGATGCAGCGCAATTGGATAGGAAAAAGCGTAGGCGCTGAAGTCAAATTTTCAATCGTAGATTCAGAAGATACAATCGATGTATTCACCACAAGACCTGACACAATATTTGGCGCCAGCTTTATGGTTTTGGCGCCTGAACATGAGTTACTTGCAAAAATTACCACAGCGGAACAAAAGGCGGAGGTAGAGAAATATCAGGAATTCGTGCAGACTCGCAGCGAAAGAGAGCGATTGGCCGAAGTCAAAAGCATCACAGGTTGTTTCACCGGGGCTTACGCACTAAATCCATTGAATGGAGCAAGGATTCCAATCTGGATATCTGAGTATGTGCTAGCAGGTTATGGTACAGGAGCTATCATGGCAGTACCGGCTGGCGATCAACGAGATTTCCTCTTTGCTAGAAAATTCAATCTTCCCGTGCCTGCAATATTTGAAGGAGTCGATGTTAGCGAAGAGGCTTATGCAGCTAAATCAGGTAAACTGATCAACAGTGATTTTCTCAATGGGGTAGAAATTCCGAAGGCCATAGAAATGGCTGTTGACAAACTTGTAGCAATTGAAGCTGGCAAAAAGAAAATCCAATTCCGGATGCGCGACGCTGGATTTAGCCGTCAAAGGTATTGGGGAGAGCCATTTCCCATCATTTACAAAAATGGCACTCCTTATCCGCTGAGTGAAAATGATCTGCCGCTCGAATTACCGGTCGTCGATTCATATAATCCAAGCGGCGATGGTGAAGGACCACTTGCGACCTTAGATAACTGGATGAACGAAATTGCAGGTGCAAAACGAGAATCCAGCACTATGCCGGGCTATGCAGGCAGCAGTTGGTACTTTTTGCGTTATGCGGATCCCAATAATTCCGAAACTTTTGCGAGCAAGCAAGCGACTGATTATTGGAATCAGGTGGATCTCTATATCGGAGGCACAGAGCATGCAGTTGGGCACCTCCTCTATTCGAGACTTTGGACCAAGATTTTATATGATTTGGGTTATATCAGTTTTCAGGAGCCCTTCAAGAAATTGGTCAATCAAGGCATGATTACCGGTAATTCACGCTTTGTATATCGAGTTAATGGCACAAATGAATTTGTAAGCTTTGCTCTTAAAGACAAATATGAGACCACTCCCATCCATGTTGACGTCGCACTGTGCGAAGGCCTCGAATTGGATATTAATGCATTCAAAGCCTGGAGAGCAGAATATCATGATGCCACATTCATCCTCGAGGAAGGAAAATATGTGTGCGGTAGTCAGGTTGAGAAAATGAGCAAACGCTTGTTCAACACAGTCAATCCTGACGATGTGGTCCAAAAATATGGAGCTGACACCTTCCGACTTTACGAAATGTTTTTGGGACCACTGGAGCAAAGTAAACCATGGGATACCCAAGGCATCGAGGGAGTCTCCAGATTCCTTAAGAAGTTATGGAGGTTATTTGTACCGCAGGTTACAATTGACTTAAGCGATGGGGAACCTGAGCTAGCTGCTATGCAAATACTGCACAAGACAATTCGCAAGGTGACTGAAGATACAGAGAGAATGTCCTTCAATACTGTTGTCAGCCAGTTTATGATCTGCGTCAATGAATTGAGTGCCATGAAATGCAACAATCGCCAGGTTTTGCAGGATTTACTAGTGATTTTGGGACCATTTGCCCCAAATATTAGTGCTGAATTATGGGAAATATCGGGAGGAAAAGGCGACTATCTTGCAGCCAAATGGCCTGCTTGGGATGAGAAGTATCTTTTTTCAGCCGAAATATCGATTCCTGTGGCTATAAATGGCAAAACTAGGGTCCAGTTGAGCTTTCCAGCACAGACTGATGCTAAGTCCATGGAAACCACGGCACTGGCAAATGAACAAGTCCAAAAATGGCTTGAAGGCAATACACCAAAAAAAGTAATTGTCGTACCCGGTAGGATGATCAACATTGTACTGTGATCTGAAATAGCAATTGGCCACGGAAGCACTTTAGAATGTAGAAATTTTAGGAATATAGGCTATATTTGATAGTTGACGCCATTCCCCTAAGGTGTTCCCAACATCTAATTTTGAGTTCAAAGCCGAGCAATGATTCAATATTTCACCTTGAATGCCCATAGGCGTTTTCATTCAGGTCTTTTAAGCGTCCTGTGCTTATTTGTTGCGCAATGGGGCCTTGCACAATGTCCTGCTCCGATCGCGCTGCAGCCAGACAATATTTATGCCGATAGTGCCCATCTTGTATGGTTACCTAACAATGCCGAGTCTGGTGTGATATTCGACTTGGAGATTAGGCAGTTAAGTATTCCTTTTTCAAGCAACCCGACCATTTTTGCAATTGCTACACCCAGCTTCACTATACAAGGCTTGCTGCCAGGAACCGCCTACCACTACAAAGTACGCAGCAGATGTCCCAATGGAAGCACCAGTAGCTGGTCTAATGCACAAACATTCTTCACACATTTACCCAATCCTGGCCTCTGCAACAGCAATTTGCCAATACAATTTAGCGGCACGAATTGCGCCAATTACAACAAATTCTACGTTGATGTCAACAATGCTCCTGGCGATTCGCTTGGTGCCAATGTTTTCCTCAAGGAAATAAAGCTTGTAATCAAGCACAGCTTTCCAGCCGACTTGAGGATTTCACTAATTTCGCCATCTGGCGACACTATATTGCTCTCTGCCAATAATGGAGCAACGACCGACAACTTCGGTGATCCAAATAGCAATTGCTTGGTCACTGCCACATTCAGCGACCAAGCCTGTCAACAAGTTACCGAAAGTAATATTCCACTGAAAGGCCTTCTGTTGCCACAGGAACCAATTAACAATCTCAACAACTTGAGCAATCCAAATGGTAACTGGACATTTTTAATCTGTGATGATCAGGTAGAGGACAGCGGAACATTGGAATATGCAGAATTGGTTTTTGACACTCAACTAGACATTCCACCTAACAATATCTGCGTATCAGAGATCTCAAGCACTACTGCAAGAATCAATTATTCGTTCAATAGCAATTGCCAGATACTCGCGGTGCAATATGGAACAATTGTTCCCAATCAAACCTTATTTGTCCCATGCTTTTTGCAGACATTGGTTATACCCGGTTTGGATCCAGGTACGACTTACAACGGGATTTTCCGCGTTAGCCCCGGTCCAGGCAGAACTGACGTTTACAGCTGTCCCTTTAGCTTTACGACTACTTGTCTGCCAATTACACGGCGAACGAGTTTCGATACAACACAAGTCTGCAATACTGTCTGCGGCGCTCCTTGTCCAATCAACGGATTTTGGTTCAATAATCCAGCAAGCCCATCGACGTGGCAGGTCCTTCCGAGCAAATTGCTACATGTCAACAGAGCTATTTTTAGTGATGTGTCGGGTTGCGGCAATTTTGTGGCCATTCAGAAGAATCCCGCTTGTCCGAGCCCAAAGAATGCAACATTACAATCACCATGTCTGCAAATAGTCAACGCAGGAAGCAATTGTCATTTCAGATTCAATTATTTCAGCGCGGGACGTCGTGACAAGACCATCAAAGTCGAATACACAACCAATGAAGAAAATACCTGGAGCACGATTGAAAATATAACGACCAAATCAAGCCAGGATTGGCAATTGATCAACATTGAGATGCCCGCTGCTGTGGGAATGAATCAATTCAAATTGAGGATAGTGGGTCTGATTCCTGATGGTAATGAGGAGTTCTTAGCCCTAGACGAAATCATCATCATGAATTCAGTAAGCATCGTAGACGGTACCACTTACTATAGAGATCTCGACCATGACAATTTTGGCGATGATGAGGAAACGATTGTGATTTGCAGCGCTTCGGTGCCAAACGGATATGTCGTAAATGGAGAAGATTGCAACGATATGGATGGTTCCGTATTCCCCGGTGCAACAGAAATCAAATGCAATCTCATCGATGAGAATTGCAATGGCATGGACGATGATTTGGAAGGTTCACTCGCTTATACAGTGACCGAAGTTCAACAATTGACATGCACGGGCACCGAAGATGGTAAGATTACGATCAACGTGGCTAATGCCGTCGGTGAGGTATTGGTCACTTGGAGCAATGGCGATACTTCGATGACTATCGATAGCTTGCCAAATGGTACTTATACTGCCACAATCTCTGATGAATCATGCCAAATAATCACGGAACCAATACTTATCACTGGCCAACCAGGCTTTGTAGTAACTACTACTTCGCAAGATGCATTCTGCGAAGGTAATCCAAGTGGCAGCATCACTTCAATTGTAACTGGCGCCAATGGACCATTTGGCTTCTATTGGAGCAATGGAAGTCAAGACCAAGATCCTGAGGATTTGGTGCCAGGATATTACGTTGCTACAGTCTTAGATATCAGGGGATGTATGGTGCTCACGACACCCGTGTATGTCGGCTTTGTGCCCAACTTTAACATCAGCACAGTAATTCATCCCGTATCGTGTCCCGGTGGCAATAATGGAAGCATTTCACTTGAAGGAGTTGATGTCGGAAGTACGGTGGTATGGAGCAATGGCGCTACAGGTAATCAACTGCTAGACCTTATGTCAGGTCAATATCGAGTTACGATTACCAATCCATCAGGCTGTGTCAGGCTAGACACTTTTACTATTCTGCAACCAGCGAGCATTAAGTTGCATGTTGTCGACATTTTGCCCGTTTCATGTGCAGGGTTTTCAGACGGTATTCTCAACACGCAAGTTACCGGTGGATCTCCACCCTATCAGTTCAAATGGTCCAATGGCGCCACAACTCAAGGTCTCATCAACGTGCCGGGTGATATCTATAGGGTCACTGTGACAGATGCAAATAGTTGCCTCAAGGTTTTTTTGGACCTCGTAGTGCCCGAGCCTTCACCGATAGTAGCAGTTGTCGATACATTGCACCCTAATACATGCCTATTGGGCAATCGTGGAGCTGTAGGAATCGCGATCTCTGGTGGATCGGGTATTTATCAGGCCGTATGGTCAAATGGCGAAGTAGGAACATTTATTGACAGCTTAGCAAGCGGTTTTTATACTGTTGTTATTTCTGACGATTCTGGTTGCAAGGCCACTAACACAAATATTGAAGTTCCTTCTCTCAATATTCCGCTCAATCTCAATCTAGTCAACAAAGTGGATCTCTCCTGTTTTGGAGATAGCAAAGGCAAGATCGTCGTCAATGTGCCTGATGGACAGATTCCCATCACATTCCTCTGGAGCAATGGCGCTAAGAATATCAACAATGTGACTTTCGATTCGATCAGCAATCTGCCCAAAGGAAAGTACACAGTCACAGCGACAGATGCCAATGGCTGTGTCGTAGGTTCTGATACATTTAGTATCCTTCAACCTGCTGAAGCAATCAATTTTTCTGACCTGCTAATAGATAGTACACGCTGTTCGTATAGTGCTGACGGCGGCATAGACCTGTTTATCTTTGGAGGCAGTACTCCATATCAATATATGTGGAGCAATGGCGCTATAACTAGCACGCTAGTTGATGTGGCGGCCGGATTTTATGCCCTTACTATAACTGATAATGCTGGTTGCAAGAGATTTCTTGGCCCATGGAAGGTCTCAGCACCCCTTGAGCTCACATTCAATCCCAACATAGTTGCGCCAACTATCGGGCAGACAAATGGCTCGATTACGCTTGTTCCGTCGGGTGGAGTTGGTGCCAGTACCACCGTATGGAGCCAAGGGCAGACAACTTCGGCAATATTCAATCTCGGCCCAGGCACGTATTGCGCCACGATTACCGACAAGCTCAACTGCGAAAACGACACCTGCATAATTTTGAATTATTCAACAGGTACTGCAAATCCGCTGGAAGCATTGATCAGGATTTATCCAAATCCGGCATCTAATGAGCTAAGTATAGTACTCGGTGGAGTGAAAGTTGACAATGTGAAGCTGCTTGATATCTATGGTAGAGCTCAGTTAATTGGCATTGAGCAGATTGGAACGGATCGTCTTAAGCTAAACTTACAACAAGTGTCTGCTGGTTGGTACATAGTAGCATTGCGCTCCGCTGGAGGCGAATGTTATTACAGCAAAGTTCTGATCAGTCGATAGGGATCATTAGCGAAGAATGCTAAAAGTCGTGCGACGATTGGCCTGATGCTCTTCATCTTTACATTGTGCACAAATGCAATTTACTGCTGGTTTAGATTCACCAAAGCCTTTTGGTACCAATCTACTGGCATCAATTCCGCTTGAAATCAAATAATCAACGACTGATTGAGCTCGTTTTTGCGATAAGTCTAAATTATATGCTTCAGACCCACGACAGTCTGTATGCGAGGCAAGTTGTATTTTGATCTTCTGATTAAGATTTAACAGTTTGATCAATTCGTTGAGATTGACCTTAGCGTCAGCACGAATATTGTATTTGTCGTAGTCGTAGTAAATGTCCTGAAGTACGATTTCCTTGTTTAGGTAGATCTTATCCAAGCCCACTTTGAGTTCTAATTTCTGTTGCGTTTGATTTGAATCGATTGGAAAGTTCTTAGTACTAACCATGCCATTGTTGGTCAGATAGCCCATTTTGGTAGCGATAACCTCATAATCTTGGCCAGCCTCCAATTGTATCTTGAAGAGTCCAGTTTCGTCGACCTTACCTTCGGCAAGTACCGTTTTGCCATTCTTGACGATATAGTTAGCGCCCATAAGAGGCGATCGTCTCAATACTCGGCTGTTTGGATTCTGAGGATTTTCCAATTCCTTCTGTTGAATTGTCGTTTCAAGGAGGTAGGTGAATACTTTCTCCGATTTTGGCGTATCAGGCACTATCTCGGGCTTAGGCACAACATAGGTCCATTGATAGATATCATCGGCTCCTTTGCCTCCTGGACGGCTTGAGCTAACATATCCACTCTTGAGTTCAGTCTCAGATTTAACAAAATTGGGATCCAATATAAAGCCAAAATCATCTGCTCCGGAATTGATCGGTGACTTCATATTGATAGGAGCACTCCAGTCACCTTTGGCATTGACATAAGTCATATAGACATCGAGCCCCCCCATACCACCTGTATAGTCACTGCTGTAGTATAGTGTGTCGGCGTCCAAAAATGGGAATAATTCATTAGCGTCGGTATTGATAGGTTGCGGGAGGATACTTGGCTGCGACCAGCCATTCTCATTTCTTCTCACGGCATATAAGTCGAATCCTCCGAAGCCCTTCTCATAATCACTTGTAAATACCAGCACATTTCCGTCCTGGCTAATGGACGGGTGACCGTAATTTTGGCCATCTTCGACAAATGGCAGCTTCGTCGGTCGCTGCCAGGCCCCGCCAGAAAACTGAGATATATACAATTGGCAAAAGCCATCGGTCTTATCTGTGCCAGAGCAGATTGTGCAAATAATTTCATTGCCAGCCGCCCAATAAGTCATCGATCCCGAGTTACCGATCTCATTAAATGCTGCATCAAAGGGAAGAACTTCCTGATTCTGCTTTTTGAATAAATAGTATTTGGACAAATTTCTACCAGTCCATTTATAAATATCTTTGGAAATCACCGAACTGCGGTCAGACGCAAATACTATTTCATCTTGATTGTAAAGCGCTGGTGCAAATTCAGCAGACTCAGTATTTAAAGGGAGATTCCTCAATTTATAAGGATTGCTTTCCTTCTTGGACAAATAGTCGGCTGCAACCTCACAAGAAGTTATTTCTCTCCTAAATCGCTGTGGATCGCGCAATGATTCGCCCAGTTTTTCGAATTCCCTGATCGCTCCTCGATAGTCTTCCATATCCTTGAGGGCAAAGGCATACTTGAGATTGGCATTGAGCCCATATCCATCAGCGACAGCTTGACCGTACCAATTTCCGGCATCTTGCACTTCATCTAAGCGCGAATATGACTCTCCAAGCATGTAGGAAATTTCCGGTTTAGATTCCTTACCCGCCTTTTGGTATTCATCGGTCAACAAACGAACTGCCAATGCAAACTGCTTGCGCTCGTAAGCAGATTTTCCATCCTTGATCTTGGAACTTGTTTGGCATGAAATGGCCAAAGATGATATCAACAAAAATGCAAGTAATCTCATACTTAGTGATCAACGAATTGTAATTCAATAATAATACATACAAAATCACTAATGGGTTAGTTTTTGAAGTCAAAACTTGATGGATAGGAAAATGGCCATCATTTCAAAACATGGAGATTGTCTTCCAAAAAAATTGCCCTTGTCATTTTCACAACAAGGGCAACGGTATTTCATCGAAACGCTTGACTATGCGCTAACCTTATCCTTTTCAGGGGCAACTTTAGTCAGATCACCATGCTTTTTCTTCATCAGATCATACATCACCGGTGTAGCGATGAAGATTGATGAGTATGTACCAACTACAATACCTAGTGTCAATGCAAATGCAAATCCACGGATACTAGATCCACCAAATATGAATAACAAGAACACTACAAGGAATGTAATGAGTGAAGTCATAACTGTCCTGTTCAAAGTACTGTTGATGGCAGCATTGATAACTTCGGCAGTTGATTTCTTATCGTATTTGCCAAGATATTCTCTCAGCCTGTCAAATACCACTACTGTATCATTCATCGAATACCCGAGAATGGTCAAAATGGCGGCAATGAAGGCCTGGTCAATTTCCATTGAAAATGGCAAAAATCCGTGGAACAAAGTGAAGAATACCAGGATGATCGCAGTATCATGCACCAATGATGCAACGGCGCCCAGTGAAAATTCCCATTTTTTGAAACGGATAAATATGTAGAAACAGATTGCAAGAATCGACAAACTAATCGCCCATAGAGAGGATTTGAAGATATCATCCGCAACTGTAGGTCCAACCTTGGCAGAACTGATGATTCGCGTTCCCTTTGAATCAGGATTCTCAAATGCCTGACGGTCCAATTTGCCACCCTCGACTTCATTTAGTCCTTGGAATAACTTGTCAACTACTTGTTTGGATATTTCATCTCCTTCTTCAGAGATCAAATATGAAGTAGTGATATTGTATGTATTCTGAACGTCAACTGCTTTGATGATTGGACTTGTTCCGAAGGTCGTCGTCAGTGATTTTTGGATCACATCCTGATTCATAGCTTTATCAAAAGCAACGTTGTATGACCATCCTCCTTTGAAATCGACACCTAACTCAAAACCGCGTACGAAGAAAGACACAATACCCGCAACAATTATCACTGTTGACAAGATGTAAGTTCTCTTTCTGATACCGATCCAGTTGAATTTCGGATTGATGAAGAAATTTTCAGACAATTTAGTCGTGAATGTCAAATGACCTTTGCGTTCCATCCACCATTCGATCACCAAACGGCCCAATAGCACCGCTGTGAACATTGTGAAGATGATACCAATGATCAACACCACGGCAAATCCCTTGATTGGACCTAAACCAAAATACGCCAAAATAAAGGCGGTCATGATGGTTACGACGTTGGCATCGATGATGGCTGAATATGAATGCTTGAAACCATCTTTGATGGCTATGGCCAAGGCCTTGCCTTCTCGGAGCTCTTCTTTGATCCGCTCATAAATGATTACGTTGGCGTCGACCGCTATACCCATGGTAAGTGCGATACC
>JBDSUZ010000405.1:0-25110 GCA_039927395.1 Saprospiraceae bacterium
ATGCAATATGCTTTGAAATATCAGAAGCATCTCAAAGGTTTGATCATATCCGATATGATGGCAAGCGCCCCGGAATATGGAAAATACGCAGATGAGGTGTTGGCAAAGCAAATGGATCCTGCAGTATTGGATACGATCCGCAGGATTGAGGCAAAAGGAGATTTTTCTGATCCAAAGTACATGGAATTGCTGATGCCAAATTTTTATGCAGAGCATATCTGCAGATTGCCCGCATGGCCGGAGCCACTTGCAAGATCAATGGGCAAATTGAATAGCGATCTGTATGTAAGTATGCAGGGTCCAAGCGAATTTGGCATTTCGGGAAAATTAGAAAATTGGGATGTCAGCAAATCGCTAAAGGACATCACAGTTCCAACCCTCGTCATTGGCGCCACACATGACAGCATGGATCCCAAATACATGGAATGGATGAGCAAGCAATTCCCAAAAGGGCAATTCTTGTTATGCCCCAATGGGAGTCATTTTTGTATGTATGACGATCAAGCCGTTTATTTCAAGGGATTATTAGATTTCTTGAGGACGAGCAAGTAAGCTGCAAAGTTAAATAAGATTGCTAGTATTTAACTTTAATGGCTTATAGTTAAATAAGAAGATTAGTATTTAACTTTAGTGTCATATAGTTAAATATGAGCGCTTATTTACCCTTCTAAACGGATGGCCAATTCGGGTGCATAAAAATGGCTATTTTTACTTATCATTATTTTGAAGGATTCTTGGGACAAGTATGACATATGTCTTTCAGGTCCTACAAGTCCTTCAAAGGACTTTTCATTAGGCTTCAGGCAACATACTCGGTTCATGATGATTTTGTAGAGCCAAAGTCCCGCCATTGCATCCCCAATGATTTATCCATCTTATCCGTTTATATACGGTTCTATTGGAACTGATTATCCAGTAACTAATTTATTAAGTTGTCGGTTTCGAAATGTTGTTTACACTCAAGTACTAGAGAGTCTTTTTATAACTATAAATAATTACATCTATGAATTCAAACTTCATCCCAACCCATGGTGGCTATCGCAATTTGCTCAGTTTTCAAAGGGCAGAGACAGTATATGACGGCACAGTGTATTTTACGAAACGTTTTTTCAATGAGTATGATCGAACACGCAGTCAAATGGTGCAAGCAGCACGCAGTGGAAAACAAAATATTGCGGAGGCAAGCATAGTATCAGCTACTAGCAAAGAGACTGAAATTAAGCTAACAAACGTGGCTCGGGCAAGCCTTGAAGAATTGTTGATTGACTATGAAGACTTTCTGAGAACGAGAAATCAGAAGCGCTGGGAAAAGACTCATCGACTGGTACTACGAATGCGCGAGCTAAGCAGAATTCCAAACGCGAACTATGCTACTTTCAAGAAGGCTATTGAAAACGACGAGCCTGCAATTTGCGCCAATGTCATGATTTCATTAATTATGACCACAACCTACTTGTTGAAGCAACAAATCAAGTCTCTGGAATCAGCATTTATTAACGATGGTGGTTTGAGGGAGCGGATGACAAAAGCTAGGATTGAGAAAAGGAATTGTACGGAGTAGCATTACTTTGAAGGACCCATAGGACATGAATGACAAATGACCTTCAACATCAGCGAGTCCCTCAAAGAACTTTTCTAAAGATTTGCCCCCTCTACTCAATCCACAATCATAGTTTCCCGATCCAGCACCTGCTGCTCGATATGCTCAGGTAGGTCCCGGAATCGGTATTGTTGATCGCGCAATTGTGGCGTAAATCCGGCTTCTCTGATAGCATCTTGAATTCCATTTGCTGTAAAGCGGAAGGCAGCACCGGCGGCAGAAACAACATTTTCTTCGATCATGATACTTCCAAAATCATTGGCTCCTGAATGCAGGCAGATTTGTGCGGTTTGCTTGCCTACTGTAAGCCATGAGGCTTGGATGTTGAAGACATTTGGCAGCATGATGCGGCTCAAGGCGATCATACGCACATATTCGTCGCCAGAGCAGGTATTTCGTGCCCTTTTCAGCTTTTTGAGCATCGTGTCTTCATCCATAAATGGCCAAGGAATAAAAGCCAGAAAGCCTTTGGAGTTAGTTGGCTTTTCGGATTGGACTTGACGAATTTTGACCAGATGCTCCATACGTTCCATGTTAGTCTCGACGTGGCCAAACATCATTGTCGCTGAAGTTGTCAAATCAAGTTGATGGGCAGCACGCATCACATCAAGCCATTCGGCTGCTCCGCATTTACCTTTTGAAACCAGTCTACGAACTCTATCATCTAAGATTTCAGCGCCAGCACCCGGAAGGGAATCTAAGCCCGCAGCTTTCAGAGCTTTGAGCACTTCATAATGAGAGGATTTTTCCAGTTTCGCAATATGGGCAATCTCTGGTGGTCCTAGTGCGTGCAATTTGAGATTGGGATAGAGCGACTTTAGCTCTTTGAATAAGTCAACGTAGAATTTCAGTCCGAGATCGGGGTGATGGCCGCCTTGCAGCAGCAGTTGCTCGCCACCGAGCCTGAATAATTCCTCGATTTTGACCTTATATTCTTCAATGGTGGTGATGTAAGCTTCGTCGTGACCTGGTCGACGGTAAAAGTTGCAGAATTTGCAGTTTGCAATACACACATTGGTCGTGTTAGAATTACGGTCAATGATCCATGTTACGGTATGTCCAGGAACCTGTTCCTGGCGCAGCGCATTGGCCACAAACATTAGCTCTGCAGTGCCTGCCTGCTCAAACAGGAACACGCCCTCTTCAGCACTCAGCCACTCTTTTTGTTGCGCCCTAGCCAGTAATGTCTGCACGTCCATGATGATCTCCTTAAGTTGACAATGGAACAAAGATACAGAGTCAGTGTTCAGCCTTGCGCTAAATGCTTGTGGTATTTATGGTTGCGATAGAGAAAGTTTGTGGAAAAATTAGGAAATGCAGGTAAAATGTGCGTATATTTGCGCCAGAATAATAAAAACCTGAAAGAAGGGAGCCGATGGTTCCCTTTTTTGTTTGATGGACAAGCACACAACGAATACAATCATTGAATCATTGATTCAGGCAAAATTTGAAGAACCGGATTTTGCAGATTGTTTTTTGATCGAAATTCGTCACAATGCCAATTTGAGTCTGGAGATTTTTGTAGATTCTGATTCTGGGATGACCTTTGGGAAATGCCAGAAAATCAGCAGGCATATTGAGGCATATCTTGACGAAAGCGGTTTATTGGGTGAACAGTATGTTTTGGAAGTATCATCACCAGGTATCGATCGTCCTCTGGAGCAGATCAGACAGTATGTCAAGAATATTGGCCGTCTAGTATCTGTAAAACTAAAGGATGGGAAAATACTTGAAGGCGAATTGCTACTGGCGGATCCGGATATGATTCAGATTAGACCAGTGATGCCCAAACCAAAGCATATCAAACTGGTCACACTTTTGGAGCCGCTGGAAATTCCGTTTGACACTATTCTTTCGACGCAGGTACTAGTACGTTTCTAATTCAAAATATTGACAATGAATCTGGTAGAAACATTTTCGGACTTTAAAGCCGGCAAAAACATTGACCGCACGACCATGGTACGTGTATTGGAAGATGTATTCCGCACTTTGATACGCAAGAAATATGGTTCTGATGACAATTTTGACGTCATCGTAAACCCTCAGAAAGGTGACCTTGAAATGTGGCGCAAACGAGAGATCGTCGCCGATGGAGAGGTTACTGATGATAATTTGCAAATTTCGATCTCTGAAGCCCTGGCAATTGACGGGGACTATTCGATCGGCGAGGAATGTTACGAGGCATTAGGCATCGAAGATTTCGGTCGCCGCGCTATCATGGCTGCTAAGCAGACGCTCAACAGCCGTTTGATGGAACTCGAAAAAGACGAGATCTACAAGAAATACTCTGAGCGTATCAACGACTTGATCGTCGGTGAAGTAAGCCAGGTCTTGAAGAAAGAAATCCTGATTCTAGACGATGCAACCAACAACGAATGTGTGTTGCCGAGAACCGAAATGATCCGTGGCGATTTCTATCGCAAAGGGGATATGGTTCGTGCCATCATCAAATCAGTGGAGATGAAAAACAACTCTCCTCTAGTTATGCTTTCGCGGACAGATGAGAAATTCCTTGAGAAATTGATGGAGGGCGAAGTGCCTGAGATAGAGGATGGCTTGATCACAATCAAGAAAATCGTTCGTATTCCAGGTGAGCGTGCCAAAGTGGCTGTCGAATCATATGATGACCGCATCGATCCGGTAGGAGCATGCGTGGGAATGAAGGGATCACGTATCCATGGTATCGTGAGGGAATTGCGCAATGAAAATATTGATATTGTCAATTTTACAACCAATCAGACCCTGTTCATTCAGCGTTCGTTGACTCCTGCCAAGATTTCAAATATAGTATTCAATCAAGATGAAAAACGCGTGTCTGTCTATTTGAAGCCTGATCAGGTTTCATTGGCGATAGGTAAGGGCGGAGTAAATATTAAGCTTGCCGGCTTGTTGACCGGTTATGAAATAGACGTTTTCCGCGAATCGGAAGAATACGAAATGGACGACGTCGAATTGGAAGAATTCTCCGATGCAATAGATGGATGGGTAATCGATGCCTTGAAATCCATTGGCTGTGATACAGCGCGGAGTGTATTGGCACTGAGTGCAGAAGAACTTGTTCGCCGGACTATCCTTGAGGAAGAGACGGTCAATGAAGTACTTCGCATCCTGGCCGAAGAATTTGAGGAAGATGCAAACTAATCGCGGCTAAAGCTTGTCCCGACCGGGCAAGCTCAGCCCGGAAACCTAATTGAGCACAAACAACCAGAATGGATAAACGCTTAGTCCTAGTAGCTAAAGAATTGAATGTTGGTACTTCTACCATCGTAGATCACTTGTCGAAGAACGGGTTTGAAATCGATAACAAACCCACTGCGAAAGTGACCGATGTGATGTATGATGTATTGTTGAAAGAATTTCAGGGATCCGCTTCTATCAAAGTAGCAGCAGACCAGATGATTATTGGTACAAGACCTATCATCAAGAAAGAGGAAGTCAAGGTCGAAGTACCTGCTGAAAGGAAAGTCATTTTCGGTAGTCCTAAAAAGGAAGATCCTCCTGCACCTGCAGTAGTAGAAGCTCCTGTTGTGGAAAAACCGGTGGAAAAAGCACCAGTAAAAGAAGCTGAACCTCAAGCAGAAGTTGCCGATGACGGCAAGCCAAAATTGACCGTAATAGGTAAAATCGATTTGGACAAACCCAAGGCCAAAAAGATTACCAAAACAGAAGCTCCTGAAGCTAAGGCCGAACCGGCAAAAGTTGAAACTGCTAAGCCAAAAACTGAAGAGGTTGTCAAGGCACCAGCAATAACGCCGGTAGTTGACCCTATAGTTGTTGCAGAAGAGTCAACAGAAGAGGTAATGCACCGTGCAGAGACGCCTCAACTGAAGGGACTCAAGATATTGGGCAAGATCGATACAGGCAAATTTGACCGCCCTAAGAAAAAACCTGACGCCGCACCTGCAGCCGGAACTAATCCCGCTGCTCCTGGTTCTGCAGAATCTGAGGCTGAAAAAAAGAAAAGAAAACGCAAGAAGATTACCGGTCAACGTCCAATGCAGGACAATAATCCTGGCGCTAATCGTCCGGCCGGTGGACCTCCTCGCAAAGGCCCAGTGCCTGAGGCTCCCAAAGAAGTCTCTCAGAAGCAAATCGACGAGAAGATCAAAGCCACCATGGCTCGTCTTAATTTCGGCGGTAAGAACAAGAGAGGTAAAGTGCGTCGTGACGTAAGGGAAGAAAAGCGTCAGAAACAAGAAGCATTGCATGGCAATGGCGAGAGCGATATATTGCAAGTAGCTGAGTTTATCTCAGTATCTGAGTTGGCAAGTGTTATGAATGTATCGGTCACTCAGGTGATCACTACATGTATGCAAGCCGGTTATATGGTGTCGATCAATCAGCGCTTGGACGCGGAATTGATCGAATTGTTGACAGAAGAGTTTGGCTTTACCGTCAAATTTATCTCGGCTGAAGAGCAAATCGAAGAAGCAGATATTGAAGTCGACGATGAAGCTGATATGCGCCCACGCGCTCCGATCGTTACCGTCATGGGTCACGTCGATCACGGTAAGACTTCCTTATTGGACTTTGTGCGCAGTGCCAACATCGCTTCAGGTGAAGCGGGTGGAATCACTCAGCATATTGGAGCTTACGAGGTCGAAATCGGAGAAGAAAAGAAAAAGATAACATTCCTCGATACACCAGGTCACGAAGCCTTTACAGCGATGCGTGCACGTGGAGCTAAAGTGACCGACGTTGTTGTCGTAATCGTGGCAGCGGATGATAATATCATGCCTCAAACGAAGGAAGCCATCAGCCACGCGCAAGCAGCTGGTGTACCTATCATCTTTGCGATCAACAAGATCGATAAGGCTGGTGCAGATCCTGAGAGAATCAAGGGAGAACTTGCCCAACTAAATTTCTTAGTTGAAGATTGGGGTGGTAAATACCAATCACAGGACATTTCGGCCAAAAACGGTACGGGAATCCCTGAGCTGCTTGAGAAGATCATTCTTGAAGCAGATATCTTAGATCTTCAAGCCAATCCAGTCCGTAAGGCAGCGGGAACGGTAATTGAAGCATCCTTAGATAAAGGTCGTGGATACGTAACCAAAATGCTTGTCCAAAACGGCACACTCCACATTGGCGACCCAATGGTTGCAGGCGAGTATTCAGGTAAAGTGAAAGCGATGTTCAACGAACATGGCAAGAAAATAAAAACTGCTGGTCCTTCGACTCCAGTTTTGGTTTTGGGTCTTACAGGTGCTCCACAGGCCGGTGAGAAATTCAAAATCATGGCGAATGAAGTGGATGCAAGGCAAGTTGCCAACAAGCGTTCACAGATTTCGAGAGAGCAAGCTAACCGTTCCAACAAACGGATTTCACTTGATGAGATTGGTCGTCGTTTGGCTTTGGGAACCTTCAAGGAATTGAACCTCATCGTCAAAGGTGACGTGGATGGATCCGTTGAGGCCTTGTCCGATTCATTGATCAAATTGTCAATCGAAAAAGTACAGGTCAATGTCATCCACAAAGCGGTTGGTCAGATCATTGAATCCGATGTATTGTTGGCTTCTGCTTCAGATGCCATCATCATTGGTTTCCAGGTTCGTCCTTCACTTGGTGCGCGCAAGCTAGCTGAGAGAGAAGGAGTGGAGATCAAATTGTACTCCATCATTTACGAAGCTATCGAAGAATTGAAATTGGCGATCGAGGGGATGTTGGAGCCTACCAAAGAAGAAGTGATTCTTGGTCAGGTGCGCATTCGCGAAGTCTACAAGATCAGCAAAGTGGGAACTGTCGCCGGTTGTTATGTCGAAGAAGGCAAGATTCAGCGCAATGCCAACATCCGGGTTATCCGCGATGGTATTGTGGTGTATCCGACCAAGGAGGGCATGATGGGTGAATTGACATCATTGAAGCGATTCAAAGACGATGCCAAGGAAGTCAAAGCTGGCCTAGAATGCGGTTTGACGATTCGCAATTTCAACGATATCAAAGAAGACGATGTCATCGAAGCATACGAAATCACGGAAGTGAAAACCAAGTTGACGTATTAAGAAGTGATCGTGCGTAAATATAGAAAAGGCCGGCTCCATTGGAGACCGGCTTTTTTGTTGGCAGGTATTTTGAATCAGTAGTGTTCTAACAACTTGAATTACCGTTCGGATCAAGTTTTGGAAACTCAGATTTTTGCCTTATTTTAGACAGGTATGTTTTAAGATTTAGAAACTATTTTATGAAGTATCTCATCATTCTCATTCTCTTTGCTGGCAATTCATTACATGCACAACTTGTTGGCATCCAACCCAATGGTCTAATTCAAACAAATACTCCCATTCCATTAGTTACAGAGGATAATAAATTTGTAACTCGATATTTCAATTTTGTCAAGAATATAGTGCTCACATTTACATTTTCTGCAGATTCATTCTCATTGGATGGTAAGTATTACAGGAAGTCTATTTTTACGACAGAAGACGAACCCGGCAAATTTTATTTTTATAAAAATTATTTCAGACAGGAAGGCCATAAAGTTTATAAGAAATACGATACAGATCCTGAGCATTTACTTTACGATTTTGACTGGGTAGTTGGAGATACACTTCCTCGCAATTTTGATATTTATCAAGGGAAATTGACGGTGACCCATGTTGATCCTGTAAGCATGGAAGACGGAAGTCTTAGAAAGCTGTATACGATCTACTGTGAAACTGAAGACGCAAACTATTATCTAGTCGAAGGGATTGGCGACATTGATGCGATCCTGTATGCTGATGCGATTTGTTCGATTCAAGATGGCGCTTACTATAATCTGCTTTGTTTCTATACCAATGATCAATTAATTTATCGATCGCCAATTGCTACAGATTGTATGATACTTGGGACAAATGATGAAATCGAGGCTTCAATTCAAATATTTCCTAACCCAGCGAATGAAAGTATCCAGGTACTTTCTAATAAGCTGATTCAAAGCTTTTCAATTCTAAATGTAGCTGGGCAATCTTTTTATGTTGAGAATAATGCAGGAAAGCTGGATATTTCAAATTTGCCAGATGGTGTTTATATCGTCAAGATCTTGTATTCTAATAATCGCTCAGCATTTCAGCGATTTGTGGTGATGAGGTAGAAATTGTTGATTCGACTGCGCCCGTTTTTTATTGCGAAGCAAAGGGGAAACTTTTCCAAAGTTTCAAACTTTGGAAAAGTTGGATCATCAGAAGGTTGTCCTGATGAGATCGCTTTCTAAACTTTGGACTTGCAGCGCGGAGCTTTCGCTGCACCACAAAAAAAAGCGCCCTAAAATAAATCCGGGCGCTTATCACAAATTATGAATCAACCTTACGCGTTAACCAACCATCATCGTCAGGAGCAGCACTCCCATGCCATCAAAATATTTTGTAGCTAGATTGTAAGACAAGCCCTTGACGGGCCATCCTTGGGCACTTGAAAACCGGAGCTTCAACAAATAAATAGAAGCGAGGCCTAGAGTGTACAGCATTGTTGCAGGCATCATGACGTACTGATTTATTACATATACGTTTGAATTGCTAATTTCGATGCCATGGATAGTCAGAATTTTGAAGATTCTCAAAAAATAGAACTAAAGGATTATTTTGATCGGTGGGTAGAGCATTTCAACAATCCTGATTTCATCACTGAGGATCCAATCAGCATTCCTCATTCATTCAGCAAATCTCAGGATATTGAAATCGCTGGATTTTGGGTGGCCATACTAGCATGGGGGCAACGCAAAACAATCCTCAACAAAGGCCGAGAATTGATGCAACTGATGGACGGAGCTCCGCACGATTTTATCGTCAATCATTCCGAGAAGGATCGGGAAAAACTGATGCAGTTTAAGCATCGCACCTTCAATGATACCGACACATTGTGGTTTCTTGCTGCATTACAGCATCACTATCGCCAATATGATAGTCTAGAATCAGCTTTTGTAGCTTATGAAAACAATGAGATTTCGATCGAAAAGGGCTTGGTTCAATTCCAAAAGCAATTCTTCTTTTCCGAAGATTTTCCAAGGCGCACGATGAAGCATATTTCATCTCCACTCAGCAAATCGACCTGTAAACGCCTCAATATGTTTTTGCGCTGGATGGTTCGCTCGGATGATCGCGGTGTCGACTTTGGGCTTTGGAAGCAAATAAAAGCCAAAGACTTGAAGATCCCATTAGACGTGCACGTGGATAATATAGCTCGACGGCACGGATTGATTACTCGCCGACAAAGTGATTGGCAGACTGTTCTCGAACTTACCAACCAATTGCTGATCTGGGATCCGCAAGATCCAGTCAAATATGATTTTGCATTGTTTGGAATGGGCGTCGAGAAGAGAAGCTAAATTGTTTGAATCATAAAGGAGCTACTAGATCATCCCCAGTCATATCTACTGGCACGGGAATACCCATTCTGTGCAAAATAGTTGTAGCAACATCAACCAGCCTGCCAGATTTCAAGCGCAGGCCTTCGACATGATTTCCCACCATAATTATGGGAACAGGATTCATCGTGTGCGCTGTGTTAGGAGACCCGTCGGCATTGATCATAAAGTCTGAATTGCCGTGATCTGCGATTAGGATCATTTCATAACCAGCCGCCAGTGCCTGAGGTACTATCTCCGACAGACAGCGATCGACCGTTTCAGCAGCGAGCATGGCTGCGGCAAAGACTCCAGTATGCCCTACCATGTCAGTATTTGCAAAATTTAGGCAAATGAAATCCGGTGGGTCTTGTGCGATCCTCGCCATGACAGCATCTTTTATTCCAAAGGCACTCATTTCTGGTTGCAAATCATAGGTAGCAACTTTGGCAGAAGGAATCATTATCCGATCCTCTTTTGGGAATGGGTCTTCCCTGCCTCCTGAAAAGAAGAAGGTGACGTGAGGATATTTTTCTGTTTCAGCGATCCTTAGCTGGCTCTTACCGGCATTTGCAAGTACCTCACCTAGTGTTTGACGGATATCATCTTTTTGGAAAATGACATGCATGTCATGAAAATGTTCATCATACCTTGTCATGGTCACAAAATAGAGTGGCATTGGCTTCATCCCAAATTCCTCAATCGGCGCTTGACTCAAAACACTGCATAGCTCACGCAATCGATCTGTCCGAAAATTGAAGCACAACACGACATCATCGGGCTGAATAAAACCGTAGGGATTTCCTACCGAATCACAACACACAATGGGCTCTAAGAACTCATCGGTAATACCGCTTGAATACTCGTCTGCTATGCTTTGCAAGGGTTGCTGCGAGTGTTCTCCCACTCCATTTACGAGAAGATTGTAGGCCTTTGCTACCCGTTCCCAACGTTTGTCTCGATCCATCGCATAGTATCTACCAATCAAGGTAGCCAGATGACTTGGTTTGCCTTTAATATGATGCAGCAAATCCTCCACATAACCTCTGCCGGCCTTAGGATCAGTATCTCTGCCATCTGTGAATGCGTGTATCAGCGTTTTGGGCACACCAGCTCGATCCAGTATATCGACAAGGGCCTTGAGATGATTTATATGTGAGTGCACACCTCCATCCGATAGCAAACCCAACAAATGAATTGGCTTTTGATGCTTAATGGCATGAGCTATCGCTGCTTTGAGCACAGGATTTTGTTCGAGTTCACCATCTCCAACGGCTTTATTGATGCGAGCCAATTCTTGATAGACGATTCTTCCAGCACCTATATTCAAGTGCCCCACTTCTGAATTGCCCATCTGTCCATCAGGGAGCCCGACATCCATGCCATGGGTGACCAACGTTGCATGAGGATAATGTACTTGCAAATTGTCAAAGAATGGGGTCTTGGCTTGGGCGATAGCATCAACGGATGGTATTTTGCCATATCCCCAGCCATCGAGGATCATCAGAAAGAATTTGTGGGACATGAGGTGGTTATCTGTCGGCAAGGTAGGAAAAAAGGGTTCAGAGTTTAGGGTTCAGAGTTCAGAGTACCGGTTTCAGCGTCCAGAAATTCATTTCAGTTCGCAAACTTCCATTTTCAAACTTCTCTAAACTCTGAACCCTAAACTCTAAACTGAATAACGCTTATCATCGACTTAAGTTGAATTGATACTAAACTTAACAGAGCGTCGTTACAAATGAGAACAATTCAGGTTTTGCACCAATTTCTTATCTAAACAAGTTTTCTATGCGTTTGATATTTTGTTTTGTCCTGACGATTAGTGCGATAATTGCTCATGGCCAAAGTGTTCAAGATGTGATGAATGCCATAGGAAGCGGTGATGTAGCGACCATCGCAAAATATATGCAAGATCCAATTGACGTATGTATCAAAGATCAGCAGCAGAATCTTGCCAAGACCACCGCTATAGCGCAGATTAAGAAATTTTACACTGACAATCCTCCCAAAGGTTATAAGTTATTGCACAAGGGTGCCAACAATGCCAAAAGCGCACAATTTTATATTGGAAGTTTAGCGGCAGGTGGTATCAATTACCGCGTGCATCTGCTGACTAAAATGGACGCTGGTCAATTGGTCATTATGGAAATTCGTTACGATAAAGAGTAAGATCTCCAGATTCTGAAGAGGGTAAACTGTAAATTCAGAAGTCCAAATTGGTTACTTTTGAAGATGTCTTTTATCACGGGTTTCTTCAAACATTTCAAATCACTACATAACATTCCTCGGTTCTTTGCCATGATCTGGCAAGTCGCCCCAGGCATGGCGTTCGCAAATGCCTTACTTCGTTTGCTGCAAGCTGCATTTCCTGTAGTTACATTATACATAGGCAAATTAATTATTGATCAAATCCTGCATTTGGTCAAATTTCCCCCTTCTGAACTTAGCTTTGAGTCCACCAAATATCTTTGGGCCCTCGTGGGACTCGAATTGGGAATAGTGGTCATCAACAATATATTGAGTCGGGCGATCACCTTGCTCGATAGCCTACTTGGCGACTTAATCAGCAATGATAGCAGCTTGAAGATTATCAGACATGCTGCGACGCTGGATTTATTCCAATTTGAGAATCCAACATTTTACGATAAGCTTGAGAGAGCCAGAATGCAAACCTCTGGCAGAACTGCTCTGATGAGCTTAGTCCTGGGACAGCTTCAGGACACATTATCAATGTTGTTTCTACTCGGTGGACTGACCGCATTTAATCCATGGCTTCTTCTGCTGATGTTATTGGCCGTAATTCCATCATTTCTTGGTGAAACACATTTCAACAAAAGGTCCTATTCCTTGACACATAGTTGGACTCCGGAGCGGAGGGAGTTGGACTACCTCAGATTTATCGGAGCGAGCGATCAATCGGCTAAGGAGATCAAGATTTTTGGACTGGAGACTTTCATTGCGGAGCGTTTCGAACGTATTTCAAGACAATATTACAAGGCCAACGAGAAGTTAGCGATTCAAAGATCTGTATGGGGCAGTTTATTTACTATCGTTGGCATTGCGGCTTATTATGGAGCATATATCTACATCATATATCAGGCATTAATTCAGGTCATCACCATTGGTACCTTAACTTTCCTGGCAGGGTCATTTCAGCGAATGCAAGGACTGCTGCAAGGTGTGGTTTCCCGCTTTTCCAGAGTAGCTGAAATGTCTTTGTATTTACAAGATTACTTTGATTTTCTGGCCATTAAACCTTTGATTGCTCCTTCTGGTCAAATGCTCAAAGTGCCCCAGCCCATCAAGTTGGGTTTTGAGTTTGACAATGTGAGTTTCAAATATCCCAATTCCGAACGTTGGGCTATTCGCAATTTGAGTTTTGTGCTGCATCCGGGAGAAAAATTGGCACTTGTTGGTGAAAATGGAGCCGGTAAAACCACTATTGTCAAGTTATTGGCGCATTTGTATGAGCCCATTGAGGGGCAGATATTGTTGGATGGTGTGGCATTAAAGAACTATGATCCCGTCGATTTGCGAAGAGAAATCGGTGTCATTTTCCAAGATTATGTTCGGTACGATTTTACAGCGTCGGAGAATATTGCGATTGGAAATATTGACGAGCGAAACAATCAAGCGCTATTGGAAGCTGCAGCTGATCAAAGTTTGGCGAATGAAGTGATACGTGATTTGCCCCTGGGATTTCAGCAGATGCTCGGCAAACGATTCAAGACTGGAGTCGATTTGTCAGGTGGACAATGGCAAAAGATAGCTTTGGCTCGAGCATTTATGCGTGAAGCCCAATTAGTCATACTCGACGAACCGACAGCTTCATTGGATGCGAGAGCTGAACATGAAGTTTTTACGCGATTTAGTGCTTTGATGCAAGAGAGAATGGCAGTTTTGATCAGCCACCGATTTTCGACTGTTCGTATGGCCGACCGGATTCTATTTCTCGAGCAAGGGCAATTGTTGGAACTGGGAAGTCACGAAGAATTGATGTTAAAAAAAGGAAAGTATGCCGAATTGTTTTCGCTACAGGCAAAGGGGTATTTATAAGTTAATTGAAATGTTTAGTTAATTGAAATACGTATTTCATGCCTAATTGCAGAATGTAAATACAGATTAGAAGGTAGACTTGCGTCGATTTTATAGTAGCTTGCACCTTCAGCATCGAACATTTTGCCAAAGCTTTTTTTCATAGTATGGCTCTGAAAGTCGGATGATTTACCCGTTTTCTTGACCTTTTTGCCTCATCCCATTTCCAAAGATGTTCTTAAAATTGACCCTTTTATTGTTCTTGATAACTGGGGGTCTTTGGGAAAATCTGAAAGCCCAATCGCCCCTTGAATCGCAGCCCCTCCAGGCATCGTCAGCTGCTGTCATGGCTACTGAGCTATCTCGCGCTCAAGCTTACATTACCTCATATAAAAATGACAGTGCAAACGTAATTTTAGCTAAAATCGCAGCAGAATTAGGGGTGCAAAATTTGCTTGACTCTCCCTTTGGGCTTAGGGTGCAATTAATGCAAGGTATTGCCTTTGAACACGACGATAGAGACACGACTGCGATGCATTCGCTCCTGCAAATCAAAGAAAGCAGTCAGCAGAAAAAACTATGGGACACTTACACTGAAGCTTGCCTTGCATTGGCCAATCTCCACGAGAATATGAAACGAAGCAGCCAATGTTTTGCCAATTTGAAGGATGCTCGTTCAGCCATTCAACAACATTCGCTAGATTCAATATTTCCATTTTTTGCAATTCGGATGTCTTCATATTATCGGGTTTTGGTCCCCAATGTAGACTCGGCGACCTACTACGCAAAGGAGGTATTGCGAAGCGCACCTAGATATGGATTGACACTACAAGAAGCTTGGGGTCATATGCTTATGGCGATGATTTTGAATAGTACAAAAAACAGTGGTGTTTTTGAGCATCTAAGCGCAGCAATTCTGCTCTTTCGTAAGATAGATGACAGTGCAGGCCTAAGCGCCGCTATGTCCAATATTGCCGCGTATTATTTCAGGAATAAGGAATTTACTAAGTCTCTTGTGTACAATGACAGTGCCATTGCGGTCACCAAAAAGAGTATATCATTAGGAAACAGATTGAGCAGCAATCTGTACTCCGCTTATCAACTGCAAGGGGAGATATACAGGTCTTTAGGTCAACTTGATTCGGCCTACTACTATTTGAAGAAGGGATATGACCTGCACTTGAGCCATGAATTGCGGGCACAAAACTATAAAATTATCGAAATTGATGCCCGCTACAACGATGAAAAAAGATTGCAGGAGATCGCTGATCAAGAACGTCAAATTCGATCCGAGAAGGCCAGAAGAAACTTGTTGATATTCATTGTTTTTGTAGTCATCGTGCTTGCCTCAATACTTGCCTATTTTTACCGACAATTGCAAAAGGCCAACCGAAAAACACTTCAGCAAGCTGAGCAACTGAAAGCCTTGGACATGGCCAAATCTCGCTTTTTTGCCAATGTGAGCCATGAACTTCGCACTCCCCTTACGCTGGTGCTTGGTCCCGTTTCCTCTGTGCTGAAGGGACAGCAGTTGAACCCGAAGCAGCTCGGATTGCTTCAAATGGCTATACGCAATGGAGATCGGCTAAACCAGTTGATCAATGAAATACTCGATTTGCGCAAGTTGGACTCGGGCAAAATGGAACTCAACCTACAAGCGACACGAGTATTATCCTTTTTCCGTAATCTTCTTGTTCAGTTTGAGTCATTGGCCTACGGGAAGGATATTGATTTTTCCTTTGATATAGTTGGCGATAATGAAACTGTGGCAAACATAGATCGGGAGAAATGTCGGCAGATACTTTACAACCTCCTTTCAAATGCCTTCAAGTTCACACCTCAAGGCGGGAAAATTGTAGTGAAATTGGACGTGACACAAAACAAAGTGTCAGCTTCTCCCACGGCAAATTTCAGATTGTCTGTTGCAGATAGCGGACGTGGCATCTATCCGGAAGACCTTCTCATGGTTTTTGACCGTTTTTTCCAGACAAACCAGTCCAATAATCCGGCAGAAGGAGGAACAGGCATTGGGCTTGCCCTTTGCAAAGAGTACGCTACACTTTTTGGCGGCAAAGTGACTGTGGAAAGCCTACCTGAAAAAGGAGCAACATTCTTAGTTGAATTCCCGATCGAACTGATTGAGCAAGAAAGCTTGCCACAATTGGATGAAAGCAATCTGGCGCCACTATTTTACAAGATGGGCGACGTCGCAGAGTTAACCGCACAAGCAACTGATCCTGCCAAAGCGACTATACTGGTAGTAGAGGACAATCCTGAACTTCAAGATTATATCCGTTTGATCTTGCAGGTCAAATACAATGTGGTAACCGCTGAGAATGGTCAGGTGGCCTTAGCCAAAATCATGCGAGGTGTGGAGTCAGTGCAAAGCGAAGCTCTATCCATTCCATGGGTTCCTGATCTCGTTATATCGGACCTCATGATGCCTGTCATGGATGGTTACCAACTTCTCGAAAAACTTAAATCAGGCGACGCTACTCGACACCTTCCCGTGATCATGCTTACGGCGCGCGCCGAGGCGGCAGATCGATTGAAAGCGCTACGAATAGGAGTGGACGACTACTTAGGCAAGCCATTCGAGGAGGAAGAGTTACAGGTGCGGATCGAAAACTTGTTGAACAACTACCGTAGTCGCCGTCAAGCCACGCTTGATGAGGCAGCTAATATAAGCTCGCAGCCGCAGCCAAATACGACTGAGACTAGCCCGAACATCTCCGAAACAGATCGAACCTGGTTGGAAGATTTTGAAGCTTATATACGGAAAAATATTTCTAGCGAGATACTATCGATCCCTGGTTTGGCGCATGAATTTGCTATGAGTGAATCTACATTACTTAGACAGTTGAAGCGTTTGACAGGGCTTTCGCCACTGCAATATCTGCAGGATATGCGCCTCGACCATGCCCGCCGACTCCTCGAAGATCGCAGTTATGATTCAATCGCCAAAGTCGCCTCCATGATAGGCTATCGCGATACGCGTTCTTTTTCCAGAACTTTCAGACAGCGATTCGGAAAATTGCCATCTGATTTTATAAGCGACTGATAGTCAGATTATCTGTCCCATTTCTTGACGGATTTTGACACATACTTCTCTTTTATTTTTGACGGAAAATGCCACCTGATTGACGGTAATCATCACCTCAGAGGCTATCATCTTTGTGCCAATCACTTAGCAATTTGCTTTTGTACTTAAAGTCAATTCTTTTGAACAAAACAGTATTGCAGGATTTCAATCATAAGCGATTGTAGATGAGGGCGCTGCCGAAAACCCTGAAAGAGTAGGCATTTCAACAATTAACATTTGAATATGAAAAGCAGATTTACTTTTTTGATCGCGTTTTACTTGCTGGCGTTTAATGCCTCAGCGCAATTGGTTGACGTAGTAGGCGGATTAGCCTACCCTTGGGGCCTAGCCTTTCACGGAAATGACCTGTTTATAGCAGATAACGCTGGTGACAAGATTTATAAAATCGATGTTACTCAATCTAATCCGGCCTTGATTTATGTAATTCCCGCAATCCACCCAGCTGGACTTCTGATGGCAGGTAATGATCTCTACTACACCGAGTATGAGGGAGGGAAAGTAAAGAAAATTGATATAACTCAGCCTAACCCGACGCCAATTGACATTGTTGATCTAGCTGGTTTTGCTTCTGCTTTGTACCTGTCTGGTAATATGCTTTATATTTCAAGCGAAAACTTGAATAGTATATTTAGAGTCGACATAACTCAACCCAATCCTACCGTTGAGACCGTAATTTCTGGCTTATCAGAAGCTTATGGGATGGTTGGGGCTGGAGACTTTCTCTATATATCGCAATATGGACCTGGAAATGTAGTTAAGGTTAATTTGACTTCACCAAACCCTACACCAGTGACATTGGCAACTGGACTTGGACTCGGAGCAGGATTAACAATAAATGGCAATTTCTTGTATATCGCACATGGCGCGGCCGCAGGAAAATTATCCAGATTAGCAATTAACCAATCCAATCCAACTTTAGAAGTAGTCGTAGACTCCGGTCTCAATAGGCCAGAATTGTGCGCCTTTGATGGTATTGACTTGTATATTTCAAATTCGGGGAATATGAAAATTTCAAAGATTTCCATAGCCCTACCATCATTTTCCCCAATTGGCAACGTTTGCGCAAACGGAGCCCTCAATAACCTTGGTGGCGCCTCACCTACAGGCGGCACATACAGTGGCACAGGTGTGACTGACAATGGTAATGGTGAGACCTTCACCTTCAATGCAGCAGCAGCTGGTGGCCCCGGTACGTACACTATCACTTATACAGCAATCAATGGCAATATGGTGACTTCAATGTTGACTGTTTTGTCCCCGCCAATTGTTACGATCCCGGGCGATGAAACAGTTCCGCTAGATTTTCCTGTGACTGCATTAAATGGTGGTTCACCATTAGGAGGAACCTACTCTGGTCCAGGCGTTTTGCCAGGTAATCTTTTCAACGCTTCATTGGCAGGCATCGGGATGCATACGATCACTTACACTTACACCGATGCCAATGGTTGCAGTGGGTCTGCCTCAGTCACAATCACCGTTATACCTCCTGCAAGCGATATCTGCGATGGAGCCAAGGATATCAATAATCTCTTCGGAGCAGCTTTCAATGTTCCTCAGGTCTCCACTTTGTACAACAACACTGGCTTCACGAGCACAGGAGACCCTGCCGTTGATGGAGGATGCTTTTTTGACAACGATCCACTGCAAAATACTATCTGGTATAAGTTTATCGGCGACGGTAATACTTACAGAATTCGCTCAGTTCAGTGCGGAGCTACTAATTACATCCTTAATGGTGATACGCAAGTTGCTATCTATTCTGGTGATTGTGGTGATCTGACACAAGTGGCTTGCAATGAGGACGAGGATGCTGGAAATAACATACTTAATGTCAATCTGGATATATTGACCCAGCAAGGTCAAACTTATTGGATGCTAATGGATGGATATAGTGGTGCACAGGGCCAATTCTGTCTCGAAGTGACCAACCTGACTACCACTGCTGTCACAGAAATCAGCGAGACTAATATTCGGATTTCCCCCAACCCGACTAGCGGAATCGTGCAATTGTCAAATGTCGATGCAGACCTAGTACAAGTGTTTGATGCCACAGGTCGTCTTGTGCTTCACAAGACGCTTCCCGGCAATAGCCTCGATCTTTCAAAGTCGCCGGCAGGAGTATATTTTCTCAGAATCATCGAAAATGATGCTGTTTACTCAGCCAGACTTGTCAAAGAATAAGTTCTTAGTATAATGGTTAAAGAGGGCGGGGAACAAAACGGGTTTCTTCGCCCTCTTTTTTGTTTGGGTACATTGACTTTTGATAAGCAAATTCTCCTGTTCAGATTAATGGCTAAGAGAGTTGATCGTAAAAAGGTAAATTTGTTAAATCGCAAGCCTTGCAGGTGAGTAGGCATTTTTCTCTAATTTGACACGATTTAGCTATGAAATTTAGGATACTCGTAATCTCAATATTGATTAGTTTATTTCTATTACAATTGAGGCAATTAAATGCCCAAAGCATCTACTTCCCACCAATAGCGGGCCAGACTTGGGACACAATTCAACCTCAGACTTTAGGTTGGTGTTCAGATTCAATCGCAGCATTGTATCAAATGCTGGATGAAAATAACAGCAGGGCTTTTATTGTATTGAAGGATGGCAAAATAGTCCTCGAAAAATATTTCGACAATTTCACAAAAGACAGCCTTTGGTATTGGGCCTCGGCCGGCAAATCTCTGACGGGATTTACGGTGGGCATTGCTCAAGAGGAAGGGCTACTCGATATCAATGATCTTAGCTCGACATATCTGGGAAATGGCTGGACAGACCTCAGTCCGGAAAAGGAAGATTTGATTACTGTTAGGCATCAATTGACCATGACAAGTGGTCTCGATGACGCTGGAATCAACAACGATTGCACGATCGATACTTGCCTCCAATATGTAGCGGATGCTGGCACAAGATGGGCCTATCACAACGCTGCTTACACGTTGCTTCACGATGTGATTCAAGAGGCCGTTGGAAAAACGGTGAATCAGTATATTCTCAGCAAAATCAGTTCAAAAACTGGAATGTATGGCTCCTTTGTGCCTTTGGACTACGACCAGGTATTTTTCAGCACTGCGAGGAGCATGGCGAGATTTGGCCTTTTGGTTCAAAATAGAGGGAAATGGAATCAAACGCTAATTCTTAGTGATACTGCCTATTTCAATCAAATGATTCACCCTTCAAATACGATCAACCCATCATACGGCTATCTATGGTGGCTCAATGGTCAAGACAAGTTCATGCTGCCCGGTACTCAATTTGTTTTTAGCGGCTCCCTCATTCCTGAGGCTCCCGCCGAAATGTATTGCGCGGAGGGCAAAAATGGCCAGATTATCAATGTAGTGCCGTCGCAAGGGCTGGTCATAATGCGCATGGGTGATAGTCCGTCAGGTGGAGGCGCTATTTCCCTTGATCTTAATAGGAAAATCTGGGAGAAGCTAAATTCAGTGATTTGCAACAGCACAGCAGTCAAGGAGGAGTTTACCTCTGATGATGATATTCTGATTTTCCCAAATCCCTCGACAGACGCTAGATTCCATATTAACTCAAAGAACGAAGGAGAAGCTGTTTCGTGGAAATTGTACAATTCTCAGGGGATGTTCATGACAGAAGGAGATGCAGATTTGCTCCATTTCGAATCCTATCCGAAAGGGGTTTATTTGTTGCAATTTCAAGGCAAGAGAAGTACTAAAAGTATTAAAATAGTGTTGCAATAGGAATGCTGTTTAGATCAAATCTCCTTCGACTCAATTTGAATTGCTTACTTGTTAGCAGCATTTTGCTACTTGTATTCACATCCGATCTTCTTGGCCAAGAAATTCTGTCCATTCCATATACAAGTCAAGAACTAAATCCGAAAGAACTTCAGCCTTCTGATGCGTATGGAACTTCTCTTTCATTTGCGGTAGCAAAGAGAGATGAAGCTGGTAGTCCCAACTTGGTCACTATGTATTTTGCATGGGATGAAAACTATCTATATGGTCAAGCCCAGGTAAAAGATGCTGAACTCATCAAATTGAAGTCAGGTAATGACCATCCGAATCTCAATCTGAATGACGCCATTGAGTTTTTTATCGATCCACTGCTCGATTCAAAGGGCAGAATGGACATCAACGATTACCAGATCATATTTTCAGTGGGAGGAGATGTTGCTGTTCTAAAAGGAGACAAAGCAAAATTGGCATTGCCTGATGAGAGAGCGCCAAAGGAAATAGGGACCGCCACTATTGCGATACATCACGAAGTATTTGTTCAAGGAACTATCAATCAAACTCAGGACATCGATTCGGGATTTATCATTCAATTTTCTATTCCCTGGGCAGCCTTGGGTGTTATGCCTAAGAGCGGACATCAATTCAAGATGGATGTTTGTCTGGACGATATGGATGAAATGCTGAATCTCGATACGATGCGAGAACAAAGCTACTTGCGTGGATTCTCATATTCCAATTGGGTCGGAGATAATGACTTTAGTTACCCTGATCGCTGGCGCAAGGCGACTTTGATCGGAAGACCAAATCTCATTGATGGATACCTCAAGCACAATGCTAATCAGGCAACATACTGGATCATCGCTTTTGTGATTGGCTCGGCGATTGTCATTGGATTTCAATACTACAGAATACGCCAACTTGCAATGGTGCCGGTCAAGTCCAAGATTCAGCAATCTCCATTGCTTCATTTCGTCGAGCAAGAAGGAATCGAGCCAAATAATCTAGTCGATCCGGTATTTGAAACGCTCAGAGATTTTGTACTCAAAAATCTTGATCGCGATCTCAGTCCCACTGATTTGGCGCAGCAACTGCATATTAGCCTGCGACAATTACAGCGAATTTTCCAAGAGCAAATGGAATCTACTCCCTCGAGATTTGTTTTGTTGATCAAGCTAGAGCAAGCTGCTTTGTTGCTTCAAAATCGCTCTGCAAATATTTCGCAAGTTGGATATGAATTGGGATTCAATGACGCAGCGTATTTCTCACGGGTATTCAAGAAATACCAGGGCATTTCTCCCTCAGCATATAAAGAGCGGTTTAAGTAGCTTCATATTGGCTTTTTGGCGTCTTTTTACAGCTTATTGTCGCGTTTTTGCAATAGCTTCACGCATGATGCCCCATACATTGCAGTCAAAATTTACCACATGAAAAAAGGAATATTTCTATTCTGCTTGCTAATATCAATGCTCATCAGTTTTAGTGCAAAAACACAAATTGCAGCATTTCCAGGAGCACAGGGTTTTGGGGCAACTGTCACTACCGGAGGAAGAGGCGGACAGGTTATCTACGTCACCAACCTCAATTGTTCAGGCCCGGGATCACTCAACAATGCCCTGCAGCAGCAGGGGGCCAAGTATATCTTATTTAAGGTTAGCGGCATTATTGATTGTGCAGCAGAGATCGAGTGGGGCGATTGCACCATCGCTGGACAAACCTCTCCAGGCGGAATTATTGTTCGTGGTATCGTAGCTGATGATTGGTATGAGCCAAGTGGATCAGCCCGCAATATCATCATTAGGCATATCAATAGTCGACCTTCAACTGCCGAGGTCAGGCCTGGAAATGGTTGGATTCTCGATGATGCCTTACGTCTTGACGCTGCGCACAATGTAGTGATCGACCATTGTGGCTTTGCAAATGCAACAGATGAGTGTGTTCAGATTTCGCGAAGCTCAAATATCTGCTTTCAGTTCAACACTTTGGCCGAGACACTCGGCGAGCATTATACCTTGGGTGGGATGTTGATGAATTATTCCGCGACCAATCATCGCAAAGATAGCATCACCATTCACCACAATATTTGGAACAGATTGGGTGGTAGAATGCCTGAATTCAGTTGCGAACAAAGCGGTGAAGCGCCTTCTGATCAGGCCTGCATCAATTTTCCAATGAAATTGGAGTTTTCAAACAATCTACTTTGGGATATGCCAATTCAGATTTGGTACAACTCGGGCTTTTTTCCCGACAATTCTGAAGCTCCTGAAACGCAGATCAGGGCAAATTTTATTGGTAATCGCTGCGTCGGCAGATCATCCTACTCCGGGCCAATGTTTAGTCATTCCTTGCTCAATCTGCCTGGAAACCAATTTTACACCAAGGACAATTCAATGAATCTCTATCCAGGGATCTTAGATTATGGCTTGTTTTACTGTTGCAATGATTTCGATGAAGCGCAAAATCACCCAAACACTGATATGGGTTCAGCTAACTTGTTGACTTCCCGATTGCCTTATCCCGCGATTTCCTATTCAAATCCTAACAACATTGAGGCAGTCAATTCACTTCTCTGCGGCCCTTTCAATGCATATAGTACGGATTATCGTGACCAAATGACAAAGCGTTTGATGCTTTCTATCATTGTGAACAGCATCGACCCTAGTCCGGTCAATGGTATGGACCCGTATCAAGATGCTTTTGACCTTGACTTCAGCAGTCAACCAGCTGCACCTCTAGATTCAGACAACGATGGGATGCCAAATGATTGGGAATTGGCCAATGGATTGAATCCGCAGGTGGCTGATCACAATGGCACGCAGCTTTCGGTGGCAATCACAGGCATAGCTGGATATACCAATCTTGAATGTTATTTGCATTGCCTTTCAGAGCATTTGATCAAGGGAATTCCATTGTGTATGGTGAGCACAGCCGTGGATGATGTGACGTCAAATGATGGCCAAGTAATGGTGATTTCTCCGAATCCTGCAGACGAAGAGATTTGGATCAATTGGAAATCTGGCTTCTCCTCCGAAGGTCAATTAAGATTGATAGACCTTCAGGGACGGGTCTTAAAAGAAATGGCAGTTGCCAAAGGAAATACTCAATTGAGCATGAATATTGCACAATTTCCTGCCGGAATATACCTGGTCCAATGGACATATCCTGGTGCTCAGGTTTGCCAAAAACTGGTTATTAGATAGAGATTGAAATTGCAGTAGTAGAGTCTTCGAAAGAGGATTTTACTGCTGCAATCTATTTTACCTTTTCAACATATCAGCATCAAAACCGCTAGAGTTACAGCTGCCGGAGCTGCCTGAGTAGTCCAAATCTTCTTGCTGGCAGTAAAACCACCGTAAATGCCGGCGATTAGGACACAGGAGATGAAGAAGACAGCAACATTATGACTCCATGCGATATCGTCGATTAGCAATGACCAGATAAGACCTGCCGCAAGGAATCCGTTGTAAAGGCCTTGATTGGCAGCCAAGCCTTTTGTGGCCTCGAACATGTTATCGGGCATTGCGCCTTTGAAAACCTTTCGTCCAGCGGTGGTCCATGCAAACATCTCTAGCCACAATATATATATGTGCTCGAGGGCAATGAGTCCAATCAAGATTTTAGGTATGTATTCCATGCTTTGGATTGAAGGTAAGCGATGTCTGAAGATACCATTTTATGCACTTCACGGTGCTATAAAATAGATCTGACAAAGCTTCCCAAAATCCGGCATCTTACAAAGTCAGACCACCATCGATGCTGATCGTGCTGCCATTGATAAATGCGGCTTCCTCTGAAGCAAGGAAAGTATACAAATGCGCCACTTCCTCAGGAGTACCCAATCTGCCAAGTGGAGTTTTGTTCTCCAAGCCTTCAAGGACTGATGCAGGAATCGCTTCCATCATTTCTGTGCGGATAAAACCTGGTGCGACAGCATTTACGGTGATTCCTTTCTTGCCCAATTCCTTGGCCCATACTTTTGTCATCCCCAAAACCCCCGCTTTGGTAGCAGCGTAGTTGGTTTGCCCGAAATTGCCATACAGAGCCACCACAGATGCAGCGTTGACAATACGGCCATATTTGTTGTCGGCCATATGCGATGATGCTGCTTTGCTGCAGTTGAATACTCCAGTCAAGTTGACATTGATGACTGAATTCCATTCGTCCATGGTCATCTTTTTCAAAGTAGCGTCACGAGTGATCCCGGCATTATTGATGAGGATATCCAATGAGCCATATTGCGTTTTCACTTCTTGGGCAGCAGCTTCTACTTGCTCTAGATCAGTAGTGTTTACTTGCATGAATCTAACCAGTCGTCCTGTTTCCGCCATCTCAGTCACAAGTGCTTCGCCGC
>JBDSUZ010000406.1:0-2567 GCA_039927395.1 Saprospiraceae bacterium
ATTCCACACAGATCTCAAGATTTTCATGAATAGGTTCCTCAGAAAGATCCAACATATGACTGCTATAAAGAGGCACGCCATGTGTAGCGAAATGTTTTTCACCGGCATCAAGTAAACCATCCATCCATGGAAGTAGATTCTTGGCGCAATGATCAGTATGCACGATCACTGGCACGCCGTATGCTTCTGCCATGGTGTGAATATGCTGTGCGCCAGAAATACCACCCAGAATCGCTGCTTTTTGATCGGTGTTGGACAATCCCCCACCAGCATAGAATGAAGCACCTCCATTGGAAAACTGAATTATAACAGGTGAATTCACTGCCCTGGCGGTTTCAAGCACTGCATTGACAGAATTTGTCCCGATCACGTTGACCGCAGGCAAAGCAAAATTGTTTTCATTTGCGTAATTGAAGAGTTCTGTTACCTCATTGCCATGAAGAACACCGGATCTAAATTTGCCAGCCATATTCTTTATTTTTTGTTGAATTTAATGAATCCCATTAGCTGCAAGATAGCGTTCCGCATCCAAAGCAGCCATACAACCTGTGCCCGCAGCAGTAACTGCTTGGCGATAG
Organism: Saprospiraceae bacterium; assembly: GCA_039927395.1. Classification (GTDB taxonomy): domain Bacteria; phylum Bacteroidota; class Bacteroidia; order Chitinophagales; family Saprospiraceae; genus JBDSUZ01. Next base: position 579 of record JBDSUZ010000406.1, read on the forward strand.
ACCTTATCCTGAGCATCGCCAGAAGCAAATACACCGTGAATATTGGTTAGAGATGTTCCAGGTTTGGTCAGCAAATATCCCGTTTCATCCATATCGAGCCACTCTTTGAAAATGTCGGTATTAGGTTTATGCCCGATAGCAACAAAAAAACCTGAAACTGAAATTTCGGTAATATGTCCTGTTTCTATATTGCGAATCTTGGCGCCCGTCACTTCATTTTCACCAAGAATTTCAGCAGTTTCTGAATACCAATGAACCTCAATATTTGGAGTGTTTATCACCCGATCTTGCATTATTTTAGAGGCGCGCATCTCTCCTCGTCTCACTATCATGTGCACTTTTGGGCACAATTTGGAGAGATAAGTTGCTTCTTCGGCCGCAGTGTCACCTGCACCAACTATTGCTACATCCTTTCCTCTGAAGAAGAAACCATCGCAAACGGCACACGCCGACACACCTTTATTCTTCAATTTCTCCTCCGAAGGAATATTTAGCCATTTGGCCGAGGCACCTGTAGAGATGATGATCGTATGCGCATGTATTTCATCGCCTGCATCAGTCCAGACTTTGTGAATTGGTCCTGAGAAATCCACCTTGTCAATAAGGCCAAAATGAACTTTAGTGCCAAATCTTTCAGCTTGCTTTTGGAAATCATCCATCATCTGTGGTCCCATGATGCCATCAGGATATCCCGGAAAATTCTCCACATCTGTAGTAGTCATCAACTGACCTCCTGGTTCGATGCCAGTATACATCTCTGGTTTGAGATTAGCACGAGCCGCATAGATTGCTGCAGTGTAGCCCGCTGGGCCACTACCGATTATAAGACATTTCAATGGATCCCTGGTATCTGACATTAAGTGAAACTTGTAGGTGGTGAATTTGCCTCAAAAATACAATCCTGCACAGATTGGCAAAATTAAAATTAACTTAGTTTGCAATAGCCCTCAATTACACAATTAAAGCCTCGTGGAAACTCTGTTCAATTTAGATAGAATGATGACTAATTTATCCGGATTGGGTTATGTAACAGCCTTCGGTGCTTTAATGTTTTGGGTTGTTGCGTCGGAATACAATCGCTCGGGGAAATGGCTCGTAAGGATATTCTTGCTTGGGTTTATTCTATATTTTAGCTTTCTCATATTACAGGATTATTCTGGTGCAGAAAAGCTGGAAGATCTTGCAAGGGACTTGATGATTATGGGTTTCGCTACTTGGTTATTGCAATTCCTATTTCACAAAAATAAGATTCTTGGCTTTGGCGGGTTTGCATTACTTCTGGCTGCACTTCTTCTGTTCTATCTACCACATTTTTTCCTGCTCACTCGACAGATCTCTAAAATGGAATCTGTGATGGACCCAAATGGCGAATGGTTGATTCAATTGAAGGAATCCCATTCAATAGGCGAATTATCTGCTTTATTTGCAAATAATGTCATATCCTTCACGCCAGCTTTTACGATGGCAGAACCCGAGAATACTGATCTTGATGACTTCGTTGTCGCAAATTATACAGGACAAGATGCCGAAGAATTTGCGGAGCTAAAGCGAAAAATCCTTGATTCTGATCTGGTCGAAGCTCTTGAAGAAAATGAGTTGATGACATTGGATGATCCTGTGGCTTCACAAAAGAGCGCTCTGATCAACAACGAATATGGTCTGAATGATCCACTGATCAATCAGCAATGGGCCTGGAAGAATTTTCAAATGCAGAATTACTATCAAACTTTGGGCACGATCAATGCGCCTTCCAAGCCAATCATACTAGCCATCTTAGATACTGGCATCGACACAAAACATGAAGATTTGAAGGATGTTACCATCTCTGTCGCTGACCAAAATGATAGTGACCCTAAAGGACACGGTACGCATTGCGCCTGTATCGCTGGAGCACGGAGCAACAATGGTGTCGGGATCGCTTCATTTCAACTTGATAAGCCATTTTATAAGCTCATGAGTATCAAAGTGCTCAACAGCAATGGTTCTGGA
>JBDSUZ010000407.1:0-7111 GCA_039927395.1 Saprospiraceae bacterium
GCCATTTTATACGGAGTGAACATTCATGCTCCGGCATGCTTACACAATGATATGCTTTCCTGTCAATTCCAGTCAGCCCCATTTCTTTAAATGGTAAATCATCAGCGCACAAACCTAACTCATTTCATCAACAATTGGTTCCGCTAATTTGCGATTTCCCAAGATCGAACCATAGCAGCGGTCCAAATTGATTCAAAACTGTGGCCCAAAGACTAATTTCCTTTTCCTTAGGAATTACCAAGGCACGACTTTTCGTCGATTCTTGATTTACCATCCTTCCTGGATCTCAACTCAGCAAAGACGCTCTTAAGTGAACAAAGTGTAGATTCGTTGCCTTACTGAATCGGCTGTTTTACTATTTGAAACCACCGCGATAGATTGAACCCGAAACGAATTTCTCCTTTGAGCCATTGCCCGTTTTCATCTTGGATAATAGCCCGCTCGTTCATCCCCGTGGCATTGGAAAAGTGCAACTGAAAAACATGTCCGCCTGTTTCAATGTCGACCCCAATAGACAGTGGTGTATATTCTAGTCTGTTGTCAAACTTGTTGAAACTATAAAAATAGTCGAGTGTAATTGCTGTGCGCTTCGTTATTTTCCATCGAGTACCAAGCCCAAGGCAATAGAGATTATTTGGATCAACAATGCCTCCAGTGATGTTTTGGTGTAGCAGCATTGACGTGATTTGCAAACTAAATTTGTCGCTAAATTTCCGACCAACGATCAACTCATGATAGTAGGCCAGCCGCCTGGAGAATTTGGTTTCAACACCCACCGCAGGTTCTTTTAAGCCATTTATTGTCAAGCCACTCACCCAAACCAATGAAACTGGCATCACTCGCGCGCCGACGGATTGCTGCAAGATGCGGTATTTGATCGATGCATCCACCTCTTTCTTATTGTTGGAGCGACCAAAACCAAGCATTAGATTTTTAGTCACACCATAGTCGAAGCCTAATCTCATCGAGGCTTGATCCAAGCCAAAAAGTTGATACCCACCACCGGATACCGCTCCAAAACGGTGTAAAATCCGAAAATCCAATACACCTTTTGGCAGCATCTCTATACTCTTGGCATTGACAACATAAGGTGATTTGAAAGCATTGGTTACATATTGGGTCGTTTTTTCCTCTTCAAGGCTGGAAAGCAGATCGGGCTCAGTTTGGGCCATTCCCTTTATCGCAAAGAAGGCCAAAAGGAGTGGTAAAAGGTGTTGTTTCATTATTTGTTGTTTAAGCAATTGATTGTTAATTATTTAGCGCACCGTTATCAATCCATTTTTTGATCTTGGCTACGGAACAGGCTGGCAATAGATTGCCTCCTTTTGGCATTGGTTGGAATCCACCCTGGTGCTGAATCGAGCCCAAAAGGGTGCCGTTAGTGACTGTCAAATTTGTGCTGCTATAGCTTGTATAGCTAATGCCCGAAGCTGGTTGGGTCCCGCTATGGCATCCTCCACCTACACAATTTGTTTGTAAAATGGGCTGAATGTGCAACGTGTAACTCATTATACCGGAAGTATCGCAGTTTGTTGGAGCGCAAGTGTCGTTGATTGCTCCTTGTTCAATCCAAGTCGCAATTATGCGGACTTGGTCAGTAGTCAGGCGGTCATTTGGCTTGGGAGGCATAATAGCCCCGCCAGGTTGCACCATCACCAGATATAATTTGCTTTTGCGATAATTGCCAGCTTGTATATCCCCAAGAAGACCACCATAAGTAGTGTAGTCCCGCCCACTCTCATGATCGATGGGGTTATGACAACCGCTGCCTGTGCAGTTTGCAATGAGGATTGGCTGTACGTCTCGCTCAAAACAGACTTGCGGTTCGGGCACCTGCTCCATAGTACAAGCATTGGAATAGAGCAGTAAACCAATTAGTAATGCAGCACCTATAATTGGCAATCGAATGTTCTCGAATGACATGGGAAAAATTGAGATGTAAAAATTGAGTCAATTCTACTGCGCAAAGTTGGCAGACCAGGTGGGAAAAATCAAGATGTAGATCATCCTCGTAGATGATTCGACAAGGTGATAACAGAGTTTTGGTGAGTTGGTTATCATTTTGTCAAAATGACCTGAAGTCAGGTAATGACATCTAAATTTTTCTTTCCAATAAGCACAAATAGTAAATCGCCTTTTTTGCCCGAAATGAATTAAAACATATGGACTATGACCAAATGCCAATATCCCCAGATTACTTGCGAGAAGTAGTGCTTCGAATCCATATCTTTGTGGCTTAGCAAGCAAAATATATGAAAATAGGCATTATCCGCGAAGGAAAGACTCCCCATGATGATCGGACTCCCTTGACTCCGGCCCATTGTGTACAATTGATCCGACGTGGTTTTGATGTAATTGTGCAGCCCAATCCGCTGCGCTGCTTCAGCGATGATGAATACCTTCAAGCCGGCATCAAAGTTCAAGAGGATATCTCGGACAGAGAAATTCTACTTGGTGTCAAGGAAGTGCCAATTGATCTGCTTATACCGGGCAAAATCTATTTCTTCTTCTCGCATACAATCAAGAAGCAACCGCATAATCGCAAATTGCTCAAAGCGATCTTGCAAAAGAAGATCACGCTGCTTGACTACGAAGTGTTGACCAATAAGCAAGGAATGCGTTTAATCGCATTTGGCGTTTATGCAGGGATGGTTGGTGCGCACAATGCCTTGTACACATATGGCAAAAGGACAGGAGCCTTTGATTTGCCTCGTATGAGCGATATTCATGACTATGAAAAGGCAAAAGAATTATATACGAGGCTTAAGCTTCCATCCCTTCGGATAGTGTTGACAGGAACAGGTAGAGTTTCAGGAGGATCTGTTCAGGTGCTACAGGATATGGGTATTCGCAGGGTAAGTCCGGAGGAATATTTAAGCCAAACTTTTGACGAGGCAGTCTTCACGCAAATAGACTCTGATCATTATGTCGATAAGAACGATGATTCACCTCACGATAGAGCAGATTTTCACGCACATCCGGAGCAGTATCATTCGATTTTCGCTCCTTACTTGTCGCGCACTGATATACTTATCAATGGCATTTATTGGGACAGTCGCGCCCCACAGTTTTTCACCTTGGACGAAATGAAGAACCCTGAATTTAAGATTCAGGTAATTGCAGATGTAACCTGCGACATCGCCCCAGCTTCCTCAATTCCATCGACGATTCGCGCTAGTACTATTGCTGATCCGATCTATGGATTTGATCCTCAGACTGGCTTAGAAGCAGATGCATTCAGGCCCGATGCGATCGATATCATGGCCATCGACAATCTACCCAATGAAATGGCAAGAGATGCCAGTATGGGATTTGGCGACCAGTTTATGCTCAGCATTGAGCCAGAATTGGAACATTTTCATGATTCTGACATCATCCGTCGAGGCACCATTGTTTCGTTTGGCAAACTGACTCAAGGCTTTGCTTATCTGCAGGAATACGTCGACCAGCAATAATTTATCGTTTTCCATCTATTATTTCCTGAACGACACTGGGATCAAGTAGGGTAGAGGTATCACCAAGAGAATCAAGCTCTCCCTCCACAATTTTGCGCAAAATGCGTCGCATGATCTTGCCTGATCGCGTCTTTGGCAATCCTGTGACCACCTGTACCTTGTCGGGGCGAGCGATTGGGCCAATCAATTGACTGACGATCTCACCGACGGATTTTTCGATATCTATGATATCGTCATGAGTGAATGGAATAACAAATGCATAGATACCTTGGCCTTTGATAGCGTGAGGAAATCCAACCACAGCCGATTCGATTATATCAGGATGCTCATTTATCGCATTTTCGATCTCAGCGGTGCCTAACCGATGACCAGAAACATTGATCACATCGTCGACCCGACCAATGATTCGATAATTTCCATTGTGGTCCCGTCGAGCTGCATCGCCTGTGAAATAGTAACCTGGAAAACTCGAGAAATATGTCTGCTGGCATCTCGCATGATCACCATATGTGGTGCGAATCATGCCTGGCCAGGGAAATTTGATACAGAGCAATCCTTCCTCATTGGATGCTTCAATTTCGGCTCCATCCTTGTCAAGCAGCACGGTCTGAATGCCTGGAAGGGGAAGTGTCGCAAATGTTGGAATATTTGGAGTGATGCCAGCAAGTGGCGAAATCATAATTCCACCAGTCTCTGTTTGCCACCAAGTGTCGACCAAAGGGCATTTTTCTTTGCCGACATGAGTATTGTACCAATGCCATGCCTCTTCGTTGATGGGCTCTCCTACTGAACCAATCACACGCAAGGAGTCCAGCCGGCAATTGTCGACCCAATCTGTGCCCTGCGCCATAAGTGCTCTGATGGCTGTCGGGGCCGTGTAGAATATGTTGACCTGATGCCGATCGATAACTTTCCAAAATCGGTCATATTCGGGATAATTTGGAACACCTTCAAACATCAAGGTAGTGGCACCAGCAAGCAATGGACCGTATACGATATAGGAGTGCCCGGTGATCCAGCCGATATCTGCAGTACACCAAAATACCTCATCCGGCTTGTATTGGAATGCATTCATGAAAGTGTACCAAGCGTATATCATGTATCCTGCGCAAGTATGAACAACTCCTTTTGGCTTGCCTGTGCTACCGCTTGTATAGAGAACAAATAGCATATCCTCCGCTTCCGTTAAGACAAATGGGCAGAAATCTGATTTGCCAGCAATGGCTATCTGCCAATCTATATCGCGGTTTGAAATGCGAATGGCGGGAAAATCAAGAATATTGTTGAATACAATGACGCGCTCGATGCTAGTTGAATTTTCAATGGCTTCGTCGACAATTTGCTTGAGGTTGATCACCTTACTTCCTCTCATACCGATGTCGGCAGTAATAAGCAATTTGCATTGTGCATCATCAATACGATCGGCCAATGCCCTCGCAGAAAATCCTGCAAAAACAACTGAATGTACTGCTCCAATCCTCGCCGTAGCTAGCATGCTGATCGCCAATTGTGGTATCATTGGTAAATAGATGCAGACCCGATCGCCTTTCTGAACACCATGCTCTAGCAGCATATTTGCAGCTTTGCAAACTTCCGCCAGCAATTCCTTGTAAGTATATTTGATAGGCTCTTGCTCAGGGTCGTTTGGCTCCCAGATCAGGGCAATCTTGTCAGGTTGATGCTTGACATGTCGGTCCAGACAATTGGCTGTGATATTGAATTGAGCTCCTTCAAACCATTTCACATCAAAATCCTTGAAATCCCAGCTCAAGACCTTATCCCAACGCTTTTGCCACTCAAAATTTTCGGCCACATTAGCCCAAAATCCTTCTGGATCATCTACGCTAGCTAGATAGGCCTCGCGATAAGATTCAATATTGTGAATGATGGAATCCATATTATCTGGGAAGTTATGATGTAGTAAGGTCCACGTAAAATAGGATTTTATTTGAAAGCACGCTTTTAACCCTCAGCGCAAATCATGTGAGCAAATGAACAAAATAGAACAAATGATCGATGATAGAAACTAATATATGTCAGCCATCTTTTCTAATTTAGTGGATCGTTCACCAAAAGCAAAATACTTATGTCTAGTCATCCGGCTTTACCTTTGAACATAGCTCAAGTAAAGGACCTAAACCCCAAGGAAATTAAGTTTAGTACCAAACTTCGTAAGAAAATCGGCAAAGACCTATTTGACCTATACAAGGCATCAAGAACACTATTATTGTTGATCCCAAATATGATCAAATCGGCATCAACTGATGATATGCGGCGGTCGCTTGAAGCCCAGTTTGAAGCAGTACAAGTGCAAGTGTATAAGTTGGAAAGCTTGTTTGTAAGAATGAAGGAAAAGCCAAAACTTGTGTTCACTCGAACTCCAACATGGATGGGGGATGTCGATATAGATCAGAAATTCTAATTGATATACGAAATGTAGTTTTCGAAGTAAAGTGGGCGGAGTTTCTTCGCCCACTTTGCATTTGAAGCAGTACAATTTGTAGATTATTGGCCCTATAGGGTGTAGTAAGAGTTATAGAAATCCTAAATATCTGCAGGATTCTAAGCGAAAAAGTAGCTTTGCAGCATAATTGCTCCTCTGATATGATGCGAAATAAATTTTTGCTACTTACTCTGGCTATTGCTTCGATTTGCAAGCTTGAAGCCCAAGTCCTGTTCAAGGCAAATGACATGAAAGTGATTTCAAAGGATTTGAGCCAGAATGGAGAATCCAAAGTCCTTAACAAGGTATTGAGAATCGCACCTGCTAAACCCAGCCAAAGTGGATCATGCTGGTATAGCAAACATAAAATTGATTTGAGCAGGGGATTTGAAACAGAATTCACATTCAAATTGTCAAATCATGATGCAGATTTAGGAGGAGGAGACGGTTTTGCGTTCATGATTCAAAATCAATCAGAGAATGCATTGGGAGGTAAAGGCGATGATATCGGATATAAAGGTATTCCCTATGGCGTCGTTATCGAATTTGATACTTACAAAGATCCTGAGGACAATAGCCACAACCAGGTGGCTCTCATGCAGTACGACCAAGTCAAACAGCAATACATTCGCGAAGCAACTGTTCACGAAATTCCCGAATTGCATGACAATAAGGAACATTTCGCGCGCATTGAGTACAAAGACGGAGTCCTGATATTTTTCCTCGATAGTTACCTTTTTCCTGTTCTGACATTTAGACTTGATATCGCCACACGAGTTAAAGCCACCAATAGTGAGGCATGGCTTGGATTTACTGCTTCGACAGGCAAGGCATATTCAGATCACGATATATTGTCCTGGTCGATCCGCCAGATTTTGCCACCTCCCAATATCGATGTCAAAAAAGTAGAGGTTGTCAACGCGAGAACGATTGAGGTCAAATCGCGAGATCTGAAGATAAGTGTATGGGATCACAATCAGATCGACGGAGATATCGTCAGTATCAAGGCCAATGATCTATGGTTGATCACCGATTATACGCTCAAGGGTGAAGCAAAAATAATTGATTACACCTTCACGGGCTTTCAATCAGAGTTGATATTGTATGCAATGAACCAGGGGAGAAATCCTCCTAATACAGCGTCGTTGTTAGTGGACGACGGATTTACGAAGCAGATCATCAAGTTGGAAGCTACGATGAAGAAGTCAGAAGC
>JBDSUZ010000408.1:0-5180 GCA_039927395.1 Saprospiraceae bacterium
GGAAGTCGCGTCCTACTAGATGCTGAAAAGTCCAAAGGCCAGATCAAGGCACTCAATCCCCACATTTCTTTCTTCGACGCTGGTATCGCCAATCGCATGAATGGATGGCATTTTCCATTGCTCAGCAAATTGATTTCGCCCTTCAGCAATTCTCACAAATTGCGCAATATCAGGGGTTGCAATATGGCATATTGGAGAGAGGATTTCATCGCGGTAAACGGTTATGACGAGCGATTCGAAGGATGGGGCAAAGAGGATTCAGATCTTGTCATCCGATTTATCAAAATAGGCCTCAAGCGCCGCTTCTTCAAATGGGCGGGAATAGTCTATCACTTATATCACAAAGAAGCCGACAGAGCAGCTCTTTCAAGCAATGAAGCGAGACTTGAGGAAATAGCGCAATCAGACAAATTCCGATGCGATAAAGGCATCGACCAATATTTGTAATTAGCTCAGTAAGCGGGAAATTTGCAAAAGTGGAAAGTACCTAGGAAACCAGGTCTGAGTATTCTTCTGCGCTCATCAGGCCATCAATTTCACTTTCGTCTTGCAGCAATACTTTGATGATCCAGCCCTTGCCATAAGGATCTTCGTTGATCAGGCCGGGATTATCCCCTTCTGCTTCATCCAATTCAGGATTGAATTCGACGATTTCTCCACCCACAGGCATGAATAATTCTGAAGTGGTTTTCACCGCTTCGATCGTTCCAAATATTTCTCCGGCAGCGATAGTCTCACCAACAGTGTCGATTTCGATATAAACCAGCTCGCCTAATTCGCTTTGCGCAAAGTCAGTAATACCGATATAAGCATGTTTGCCTTCCACCCGGATCCATTCGTGATCGCGGGTATATTTTAAATCGCTTGGAAAATTCATAGAAAACTAAATTTTTTAGAGAACCCAAAGTAAATACAAAGTATCAGATTCACATCGATGTAATACAAATCTTAGGAAAAAAAAGTCATAAATGTTCAGAGTAGAGGGTTCAGAGTTCAGAAATTGGTGTGGACCGGGTTTTTGGCTTTAGGCGTTGGGCGTTAGGCTTTAGGAACAGTCATTTTCAAATGCATGACAAATGTCATTTGGGTCCTTCAAGTCCTTCAAAGTGTAAATTTCTCAATCACAAGGCGACTATGGTGGCTAGGTAAAAAGACCGCTAGCATTCTTAGTTTAAAACTAGTCTGCTCGCAGGCATTAGTCGAATTAGCCAATTTGCCGCTAAATCGCGTTAAGCGGCTGAAACTGTCTGACGACAGGAAAAAGGCGATGGGCTTTAGGCGTTAGGCGTTCGGAAACAGCCAAATTCGTTTGATTCGGGTAGCCGGATCGATGACGCCTTTTTTTGTTACTTTTTTGAGGCTTGGACAAAAAAGTAGGGAGGATCAATAGAATCTGGAGAATCGGAAGTTTTGGAGAATCTGGTGGGGAATACTCGCTATCACAGGGGCAACCGCAAGGGATTGCCCCTCCCGCATTTTCAATGCGCTATTTCGTATCGTGAGAGGCATTTTCCACATGCGACCCCTCTGGGGTCGAAGAAAAATTTACGCATCTCTTACTAACTACATTTGACTCCTACGGAGTCAGAAATCATCAAATCATCGCATCATCAAATCATCGGAGCGAAGCGACTAATAAGAATTGGTGTGGGGTGTGAGGTGTGAGGAAAATTGGCTTATGTTGTATGGTATAGGGCCTAAGGAAGTTTGCGAGTTTGCAAGTTTGCGAGTTTGCGAGTTTTCAACTTATCACATCATCGGAGCACGGCGACTACAACAAATGGCATTGCTTCTCTACGATCAACCATTGAAAACGAATTTTCATTTGGCAACTCTGAACCCTAAACTCTAAACTCCCTTCTCTACCTTCGCCTTTGCCCACTCCAATGTAATAGATTTAGGACGCTCAAGCGGCAATCCTAGCGCGCGGGACCAGCACAATTGTGCAAGTACGCCCATGGCGCGACTGACACCAAAAAGTACAGTGTAGAAGTCATATTCGGTCAAGCCGTAGTGGACAAGCAATGCGCCTGAATGCGCATCGACGTTTGGCCAAGGGTTTTTGACTTTGCCAAGATTCTCGAGGATTGGTGGTACCACATTGTAAACTCGCCAAACGACTTTGACGATCTCAGATTCGGGTAGATATTGCTCCGCAAATTTCATTTGCGCAATAAATCTTGGATCAGGAACACGCAATACGGCGTGTCCGTAACCTGGAACAACCTTGCCCTCTGTCAATGTTTTTTTGACAAAATCTCCTATTTGCTCTTCTGTTGGATTTTGGGTGCCCAATTGATCCAACATATCAAATATCCACTTGATCACCTCCTGATTGGCCAGACCATGCAGTGGACCTGCCAAAGCGGTCATACCAGCAGCTAAAGAGAGATATGCGTCAGAAAGCGTCGATCCTGTCAAGTGAGTGGCATGTGCGGAGGCATTTCCTCCTTCATGATCGGCATGTATGGTCATATATAAGCGCATCAGGCTTCTGAAGTCCTTCTGCTCAAAACCTAACATATGCGCAAAATTGGCTGCCCAATCAAGTTGCGGATCAGCAGCGATATGTTGGCCACCTTTGAAACTGCGTCTGTAGATATATGCGGCAACTCGTGGCAATCTAGCCACCAAGTTCATCGTATCCTCGTATGTGGCGTCCCAATATTCAGACTTCGGCATCCCCTCAGCATATCTTTTTGAAAATACACTGTCAGTCTGCATAGCGGTGATCGCAATAATAAACTGAGTCATCGGATGACAATCTACAGGTAAGGTATCCAATACTGCAAATACGTGAGCAGGAACTTCAGCTCTTGTTTGCCATTGGGCGCTAAGCCATTTTACCTCCTCATCAGTAGGGAAAGTGTCCGTTAGCATCAACCAAAATAGTGCTTCTGGTAATGGTTCCTGATCGCCTTCTGCCTTAGCAAGTTTTTCTTGTAATTGGGGAATAGAAAATCCTCTGAAGGTGATGCCTTTGTTGGCATCGAGATCAGAAGTCACCCAAAACATGCTTTTGATGCCCCTCATGCCACCGACCGCTTGATCGAGTGTGACATGGTCGATGACTGTCTCTGCGTGAGCAGCCATTAAGGTTTTTAATTCAGCTTTGAAAGCTGTAGAACGGGTGGAAAATTTTTGCTTGAGCAAGTCCATGAATGACAAAAAATAACTTATTGTATGCCCTGAATTGGGTCCTAAAATTCAAACTCGTTGATCTGATCTTGTATGCTGGTCTCGGAGTTTCCCTGCTTCTTCAATTCCATCGTACGTTGGCCTCTGGCCTTGCGCAATCTCACCTGTTCGTCCTGGAATATTTGATATTGACTAGGATAAAGGATCTGAGAAAATGCCGCTTCTGCGCCTTTGAAAATGTTCTGCTTCTTCACTCGAATGGTATTAGCGTCACGAAGTCCTTGAACTTCGGCCAGTTGCTTTTCGCGGCGTACCAATACCTTATTGACTTTCTGAGTCTGCTTGTCATCGAGACGATAGAGCAATTTGAGCCTTTGCAAATCTTGATCTGGTGAAGGTCTTTGAGCAATCGCGCTCTGCGAAATGAGTAGCGTAAAGATCACGGTAAATGAAAGCATAAAAACTGAGAAAAGGTTGCGATTCATATTCGATTAACGTTGGCGTTGAGCAAGATTTACTCAGCTAATATAGTACTTTTTCAACTCAGGGCAATTTACCCCTAAAGTCAACCGCATTTTATTGCAAATAATCTGTGGCTCAAAATTTTGGAAAATTGCGGTGAAACATCTATTTTAGTAGCTGACAAGTCATACATTTTCTTAAGTTTCAAAATCCCTCTTATGAAACGATTATTACGCTTGTTGATGTGGTTGATCTTAATAGTAGTCGGTTTGCTGGTCATCGCCGCTGCTTATATCGCAATCAAAGGAATTCCAACCTACGTAGCCAAGGATCCCGGATTGAAAATCGAAGTGACTGAAGCACGTGTTGTACGCGGTCTGAAAATTGCAAAATCCCTTTGTATTGAGTGCCATAAAGCTGATAATGACATCAGTTTGTCTGGTAAAGCTGTTATCGATGTTCCGGATGAATTTGGCAAAATATTTTCACGAAATATCACGAATCACCCTGAAATAGGAATTGGTAAATGGACCGATGGTCAGATAGCCTATCTATTGCGCACGGGTGTCGGCAGAGATGGTAGATATTATCCCCCTTATATGCCCAAATTTGCCAACATGTCGGACGAAGATTTGGCCTCAGTCATCGCGTTTCTGCGATCTGATAATCCGATGGTGCAAGCTAGTGATTCGGAGCCAAGAGCGGCTGAGCCGTCATTTCTCGTAAAGGTACTTTGCAATTTGATGATGAAGCCATTGCCTTATCCTGATAAAGCGATCATCGCCCCTGATACCAATGATTTGCTAAAATATGGTAGATATATAGTCGCCGGAGCCTTTGTATGTTATGAATGCCATTCGGCAGATTTCAAAACCAACAATCAGCTCATGCCTGAGAAATCTCCGGGATATCTGGGAGGAGGAAATGTAATGAATGGGCTGGAAGGGAAAAAAGTTGCCAGCGCCAACTTAACGCCTGACAAAGCCACTGGTATCGGAAGCTGGACTGAAGCAGAATTTCTTACTTATCTCAAGACCGGTCAGGGCAAAAATGGGTCTATGAGATATCCGATGGTTCCGTATTCTCATTTGACCGACAATGAACTAAAAGCAATCTATGCTTATCTGCAGACTGTGCCTGCGATCAGCAATGAGGTCAACCGTAATGTTGATTAGGCGTTTAGGTGAAGAAGTCGCTGCGCTCTGTTTAGTCGCTTAGTCGTTTAGTTGTTGAGTCGAATCAACCAAATCTGGCTCCTCCCAACGCCCAATGCCAAAAGCCAATTCCAAATTTGGCTGTTTCCATAGGCCATAAGCCCTACGCCATTTCTTGAATGTCGCTGCGCTCCGATGATTCGATGATTTGATGATTTGTTTAGCTGAAGCCCCGGAGTATAGCTAATCCTATTTCAGGCATTGAAATGCGATCAATTCCACTCCACATATGTCATTCAGGTCATGCAAGTCCTTCCAAGTCGACTAGAGTGTTATGTCAAGAGCTTGGACATCCAGCATCAACCCAGGCCCCTCGACTCCGCTCGGGGACCGTTTTCTATTTTAGAAGAGAAGCGCGTGGAAAAT
>JBDSUZ010000409.1:0-1862 GCA_039927395.1 Saprospiraceae bacterium
CCGAGGAGCGTATCATTTCTTTCTCGCAACAAAAAATGGCTACGATCAAGCCCAAAATTTCATCCAAAGCGTAAAGCTCGAAGCAGGAGATCTGCCCCCAGTCTTAGATATCGAGCATCTATATGGCGTATCGGCTGACTCGATGCGTGCAAGACTGATGGTTTGGATCAAAACCGTCAAGAAGCACTATGGAGTCGATCCGATCATCTACACGAATGTGAAATTTTATCAAAAACACCTGGCAGGATTCGTCGATCAGTATCCGGTCTGGGTAGCCCATTATTTGCAAAAGGAAAAACCTCGCATCGAACGTCAATGGCAGTTTTGGCAACATAGCGAAAAGGGCAAGGTCTTCGGCATTCGCACCAGAGTTGATTTTAATGTATTCAATGGAACAAGTGGGCAGTTTGAACAGTTACTTATACAATAGCATTTCCTTTTAATTGCTTCCCAAAGCATTTACAATCTCCAAAATATGAAATCATTTAGCCTCCTAATCCCAGCCTTATTGGCAACAGCCTCAATGTTTGGGCAGAGTATCATTGTCGACAGTATCTTGGTCGGCAACATATACCGCGACTACAGACTGTATGTTCCAGCCATTTATGATGGCTCGAAGGCTGTCCCCTTGGTCATCAATTTCCATGGTTATAGTTCCAATAATCTTGAGCAGGAATATTACGGCAATTTCAAGCCTCTGGCCGATACCGCCAATTTCATCATTGCCCATCCAAACGGAACAATTGATGCTTTTGGAAATAGGCATTGGGGCAATTTATTGCCTGGCCCAAAGGCCGATGATTCAGGATTTATCGCTGCTATGATTGACAAATTGAGTAGCCAATACCAAATTGATCAAAATGCCATTTATGCCACAGGTATGAGCAATGGCGGCAATATGAGTTATTTACTGGGCTGTGATCTGAGCGAAAAAATTGCTGCTATTGCTTCAGTGACCGGGTTTATGACCGCAGCAGAGCTTTCAAGTTGCCAGATAAGTCATCCATTGCCTGTCATGATCATTCATGGCACTGCAGATGCGGTGGTCGCTTACAACGGCACTTCATACTTCCTTCCTGTAGAGGATTTGGTTTATGAATGGGTCGGCAAAAATGGCTGCAATAATATTCCTGAGATCTTGCAAGTTCCCAATACCAATCTTGCTGACAATTGCACTGCGGAGCATTGGATCTTTAAGGATGGATTTCAGAATTCGAGTGTTGAATTGTACAAAATCTTTGGTGGTGGGCACAGTTGGCCCGGTGCATTTGTCAATCTCAATGTCACCAATCAAGATTTCAGCGCAAGTGCGGAGATCTGGCGCTTCTTCAGAAAATATCGTCTCAACGAATTGATGAGTTCAACTGAGCCTGAAATTTGGGAAGGATTTGACATTTCGCCGATTCCATTTTCAGATCAACTTAGCGTTGATATTCCAGAAAGTATTCGGCAGGGCGACTTTTCAATGTATGACAGCAAAGGAAGTCTGATTTTGCAAAAAAATGCTGTGAGTGGTCAATTGACAATTCCTACTGACAATTTATTGCCAGGCATATATTTTGCGGCCTTGCGAGTGGGGGATAAGATCTACAGGCAAAAAATCGTCAAATAGGTAGGAAATCAATCAAGGGCTTTCTGTTCGACCACAAACGAAAAAAGCGCCTGATCTCTCAGACGCCTCTTACCCGTTTCTAACCTTATCTCATCAATCTAGAACTCAATTTCTCATATGGGAGAGCTGATAATCCATGCTAGCAAGACCAGCACGGCTATCCAAAGCAGCCAATAGCGCAGCTCCTTTTCTTTGTGTTTTTTGTTGGGAATAGCCCTCATCTCTCTTAGGTTTTTAATGAAATCTCAAT
>JBDSUZ010000410.1:0-3995 GCA_039927395.1 Saprospiraceae bacterium
AGATGCCCTGATTACGACCTGCGATGCCCCGCACAAGCACTACGGTATCTTGAGTTCAAAACAAAAGGTGATTCCCGACAAGATGATCATCGTAGGGCCTTCAAAATTGGTCATTGAGGACGTACCAACACCTCTTTGGCTTCCATTTGGCTTCTTCCCCATTTCCAAGCAGCGCCAACAGGGTATCTTATTTCCCAGAGATTATGAGTTTTCCGAACAATGGGGATTTGGCCTTCGCAATCTCGGATATTTCATTCCGCTGAGCGAACAAATGAATCTTGCGATCACAGGTGATATTTATACTAGAGGAACCTGGGGACTGACAGTTCAGACAGATTACGTCAAAAACTATCGATACAATGGCAATCTCATGTTGGGATATTACGATCGCAAAAATGAGATACTTGCTACCGGCAAGAAGCAACATGCGAGGTCGATGCAATTGCGCTGGCAACATACACAAGATCCAAAAGCAAATCCGTACCGTCAATTGGGCGGTAATATCAATATTCAGACCAATGACGCGCAGCGGTTGAATCAAAATAATGCAAGCTCAGTCCTCGAAAATCAGTTTCGATCCAATATGAATTGGAGACAAATATTTCCCGACAAGCCCTACACATTTTCCGCCTCATTCAGCCATTCACAGAATACGCTTTCGCGCCTTGTCACAATAGATTTTCCAAGCACAGACTTCCAGATGCAAAGGATCTATCCATTCAAAAAGAAGAAGCGCATCGGCGAAGAAAAATGGTATGAAAAGGTCGGATTTTTGTACAATAACAGCTTTCGCACACGCTTGGAGACGAGTGATACAACGCTCTTTACCAAACAGGCCTTGGAGTCGATACAAATGGCTATGAAGCATGGGACGAGCACCGATGCTTCCTTTAGGGTAATGAAATATTTCAATATCAATCCAAGTGTGAGTTATGATGAAATCTGGTATTTCACCAGGCAAAATAAGAGATTTGACGCCAGTAGTATCGTGGTTGGGCCAGATACGATATATAATGAAGACAGTACTGAATTTCTGATCAAACAAGATACTGTAGGAAGTGGCAAGATCTTGAGCGCACGCAGTTTCTCTTTTGAACCTTATCGCACGCTAAATGCCAATGTCGGAATTTCGACGCAAATCTATGGCACCTTGCAATTCAAAAAAGGAAGGTTAAAAGGATTGCGGCACGTGATCAAGCCAAATGTGGGATTCAATTATTCACCTGATTATCACAGCCTGTATGCCAATACGATCGATTCAGTGCAGTCATCAATCAGGCCCGGAGTTCCATATCAGCGATATTCAATATTTGAAGGAGGAGTATTTGGTGTAGCTCCAAGTTCGGGCCGGCAGATGGCGCTTAATTATAGTTTTACCAATATTTTTGAGGCCAAATATCGAGGCAAGAAAGATAGTGCTGATCGCAGGATTAAGCTATTTGACAACATATTTGTCAGTGGAAATTACAATTTCGCAGCTGACAGCCTCAAATGGAGCCCAGTTGCTGTAAGAGGTACACTGCGCTTGTTCAAGGACATTTCAAATCTCCAGGTTAGTTCCGCATTTGATCCGTACATAGTGGATTCGCTCAATCGCCGCTTGAATCGATTTATGATCAATGAAAATGGGAAATTATTGCGATTTGACAACCTCGGACTCAATCTCAATACCACATTCACAGTAGGCAAGATCAAAGCATTATTTGAGAAGCAAGAAAAGGGAAAAACGGCCTCCGACAGAGCCGATAAAGGTTCGGGCAATCCAAATGATGAGGACTTTGTCAGTATCTGGGAAAATTTCAATATCAACCACACTCTAGTAGCAGGATGGACCACTGTCAAGGGGAAGCCTGAATTTGACATTCGGACAAATTCCCTTTACATGAATGGCTCGATCAAATTGACAAGGAAATGGGACATAAGAGTCGGAAATATCGGTTACGATTTTATCAGCAAGCAATTGACGTATCCCGATTTTGGATTTTACCGCAATCTCCATTGCTGGGAAATGGGACTCAATTGGCAGCCACAGCGTGCCACCTATTCATTTTATTTGCGAGTGCGGCCATCATCGCTCGACTTCTTGAGTTTGCCATATCGGAAGAATAATCAGGATGCGTTTAATGGATATTAGGAGTTTAGGGTTGAGAGTTTAGAGTTCAGAGGAATTCGAAAAAAGGGGAATGCTAATTGATGAATTCAAGCGAATCTAAAAACTTCCCAAACTCGGTAAATCTCCCGAACTTCTTAAGCCTTTTACAGGACCTGAGAGACCATTAGGACCGATCACCAATCTGCATTTAAAAAGCCACTTCGTCAGTGGTTTCAAACCCTGACGAAGTTTTAACAACATGAAAAGGAATCATCACCTTAGCGATAATCAGTTCTTCGACATATAGTACATCAATTTAGAATCGCAAGATTCCCCATAGTACACTTAAGACTTTGAGGCGGTCTAATAAAGGGGGAAATTAGCGCGTGTTCGTCAGGTTATTATTTGCAACTTCGTCAGGGTTTGAAACCACTGACGAATTCCTCTCATCATGCAGATAGTGCTGCCTGACGAAGATTTTACTTCGTGGATAAGATTGATATAGCGGATTTCCCAAAACTCCAGATTCTCCCTACTCTCCCGATTCTCTTGAACCTTCTTATTGCCCCTTGCTCCGGCCCTACAGGACTTTGAGATGAGAGATTATTCGCAGCGTGGGCGTTGCCCACGGCCATAATATTTGTCGCCCCTAATGGGGCTAAGAGCCAAAAGTGGTCAATATCAATGAAAAAATGAGATCAGAAATGACGATCATTATAAGATGCGGGAAGGGCTTTTCTTGAAAGTCGCTGCGCTCTGTTGAGTTGCTTAGTTGTTTAGTCGTTTAGCCGAAACAATCCAATTTGGCTGTTTTCCACGCCAAACGCCCAACGCCAAAAGCCAATCCCAAATTTGGCTGTTTCCATAGGCCATAGACCATAAGCCATGGGCCATTTTTCTTGAAAGTCGCTGCGCTCTGTTGAGTAGCAAACTTTGCAAACTCCCAACTCGCAAACTTGCAAACTCGCAAACTCGCAAACTTCCCAACGCCCAAAGCCTAACGCCAAAAGCCGGTTTTTTGAATTTTCCAGGACCTAGAACCAAATTCAGACATCTCTATACTCTGAACCCTTAACTCTGAACATTTCAGTCACCCAACCCCTTTTATCCTATTTCACCCCTATTGCCGTATCAACCTCATCGCTCAATCGCAATACATTCAGCAGCTCCATGGCAGGAATGCGCTCGGGATCCCAAGTGATTCTATATTGCGTTGGTTCGCCTTTGATCGTTTCGACGACTTGGATTTTGAACATGGTAAATTTCTGTGCTAACATTTCAGGAGTGATGCCTGGCTTTAGTGTGACTTGCAATTGTTTGGCTACTTCGACCATTTTGTAGTCATCGAGCCAATTGCGTTGCATAGCGATGTTCATCAGGAAATCATTCAGGGCCTTGATCTCGTCTGAAGCACCACGATTGAATTCCAGTTTGATGGCTTTAGGGCCATCGGAGTATTTGACAGTAGTACGAGGAGCATCCATAAGCATACTATCAAGGTTGCTTTTTTGACTGTCGATATTTGCCTTGCGCAATAACTGGACAAATTCTTTTTTCTCCTTCTTGTTGAGTTTTGCAGTCAATACGCCTGTTTTTGGCACAAAGCGCAAGCCATCGAATGTGATGATTCCCTCTTCATCGACACCTAATGTATAGACGGGACAACGACCAAAACAAGCACCTTTGCTGTATGAATATTTCCAGCCTTTGGCGGTGATGCCTTCAGTGGTGCTTTTTGAATTTTTGCAGCCTGAGCAAGAGATGAAAAGTGAAAGAGATAAGATAAGAAGGCAAAATGGGGATTTCATCGAGGATTTGTGTTTATTCGGTGTGAAAGATGCAAAAGCGTTGGGCCTCAACCCTTGACTCTCTGCTAACTTGAAGTAAATATAAGCCAGCAGGA
>JBDSUZ010000411.1:0-3535 GCA_039927395.1 Saprospiraceae bacterium
CCAATGCCGTACTATACTTAGGACGGAGGCGATCTCTCACTAGCAATTTGATAAAGATAATAAACTAAGTTAACCTTAGTCGCCCTCCCCCTCAACCCCCTCCAACCCATTCTTCTCAAATATCTTATTGCTCTTGAGCAAGTACAATTCATGAGTAGCGGCGATCTCGGCCTGGTAGAAGATTATTTCAGTCTCGAGGAAGGCTTTCTTTTGTAGTTGTTCGTTGCTGGGGCGGCCGTCGTAGCTGCATACGCCTTGGTAAACATCGTGGAGTTTTTCGAGTAGGGGCTCCTCGCCGTGGATGCTTTTGCCTTCTTTGGTGCCAAGTATTTTCTTGCGAAGTTGCTCTAGGGCCTTTTCGTAATCGGCAAGTATTTTTTGGTCTTTGCCACTGTTGACTTCGGGTATATTTTTGTGGAGCGCATCTTTGATGCGAACGATATTCTGCGCATTTTTATTTAATTGAATTTCCATTGCCATCAATTCTTTGGCCGTCTTACGTTGAAGGGCTTTATCGGCTGCGGAATGCTGTGATTTGGGATCTTCGATTAGGTTTAATTTGCCTAAATAGACGATGGTGTCAATTCTTAATTTGATGCGATATTCTCCGGGATCAAGTAGGGGAGTTATTGAATTTAGTATTTCATTTCCTGCCCAAAGGGTGTCCGTTACCGGAGGATTCATTCTCATATTCCAGTACAGTTTATTGATGCCAATATGAGTGGTACCAGGCATCCTATAGATCATCGAATCTGATTTGTTATACAATTCCACTTGGATATCGCTGCTATCTATTTGATCTTTGAGATAATAGGTAATGCAAGCTTCTTCGGTGTAATTCTTGCCTATAAATTCAGAGGATTGTTTAATCTTGGGCGATAGTGTAGGACTCTTTACGACGCCTGGACGGCCATCAAGTACCGCAGCATTTTTTGACAATAAATCTGAGGTCATTTGCCGTAAAATAGAGAGATCGTCAACGATATAAATTCCGCGCCCATGAGTGCCAATGATCAGGTCATTTGTCTTGCCATTAATGGCTATATCCCTCACAGACACAAATGGGGGAAATGTAGATTGATATCTTGCCCAGTTTTTGCCTGCATCTACACTGATAAACAATCCCATTTCGGTACCGAGAAATAGCAAAGACCTAAGCCTTAGATCTTCCTTGATTTCGTGAGCGTATCCTTTAAATTGTGCGCTCTGTATTCTTTCCCATTTCAAGCCGCCATCGCGGCTAAATGCCAAATAGGTATTTTGATCGCCATTGGCGTGATTGTCAAATGTGGCATAAACGACATTTTTGCTAAATCGACTCGGTTCAATGTTGCTTACCCATGTTCCTGCAGGAATTCCTGCGCTGGAATAATCGAGATCTTGCCAAGTTTTACCTTGATCCGTAGTTTTTTGCAATTTCCCATCATCGGTTCCAACATAGATCAAATTGGAATCTAAAGGGGATTCAGCGATAGCAAATATGCTGCAATGGGATTCAAAGGTGCCATCGTCGATAAGCACTCCATCTTCATTTTCTGAGGCCTGCTTCGCCTTGTCGTTGGTACTCAAGTCATCGGACAATTTGTCCCAGTCGCGACCTTGATTGCGCGATACGTACAAGTATTGAGCCCCGATGTACAATCGCCTAGTATCCGTTGGACTGGCCACGATCGGAGTTTGCTTGTTAAATCGCAATCGTTCTTCTCCTTCAATTTGATAGGGTTTGATTGATTGAGATTCGAGTGTGCGCTTATTTATTCTAAGGATATCTCCAAGCTGACCTTCCGCAAATACAATATCCGTTTCACGTAGATCGGGAACAACCCAATTGCCATTTCCTGTCGACAATTCTGCCCAATCACTATTCCTAATTCCGCCTATCTTAAAACTAGGTCCTTGCCAGGTTCCATTGTCTTCTAAGCCACCGTATATGTTGTAAGGCTCCTGTTGATCAATTGAAATGTGGTTAATCTGGCTAATCGGCAAATTGCCTAGAATAGCAAAATTGTTGCCTCCATCCAGCGATTCATAAAGACCTCCATCGGTACCCAAATAGATATGATTATTTCGTTTAGGGTCTATCCAAATTGCATTGAGACCTGAATGCAATTCACCAGTATTAAGCTCAGACTCTTCAAATGACAAACCTCCATCGGAACTGATGGAAAGTCCTTCACCTAATTGGTAAATTTTATTTGCGACAAAAGGATCGGCAATAAGACTTCGAAATTGCGTGGCTTGAGTGCTATTGTTTTCTGCTGAACTCAAAGGAGTCCAGTATTCGCCATGATCGGCTGAAACATACCAGGTGCTAAAATCCGTTTGAACGAAAGAATATAACTTACCCGAATCCTGAGGAGCCATCGTCATCGAAATCCGACTATAAGGAGCGGCAGGCAAACCTCCAGTTATTTTGGACCAGATCGCTCCACCATCCAGACTTTTGTAAATGGCAGTTTCGGGCCCACCTGAAGAAAATGAATACGGAGTGCGTCTGCATTCCACCATCGTCGCATACATAATATCGGGATTGACTGGATCCATGAAGATTTCCGTGCAGCCAGTCTTTGCGTCGATATAGAGTGATTTTGACCAGCTTTCGCCGCCATCGCTAGATTTATAGAGGCCTCTGTCCTCCGAATCGCCCCACAAGGCACCAGGAACTGCAACAAACAAGATATTGGAGTCAGCAGGGTGGAGGAGAATTTTGCCGATATGCTCTGATTTTTCCAAGCCTTTGAGCGTCCAAGTCTTACCTCCATCGATGGAGCGATAAATGCCATTCCCAATGCCAACAGAACTTCGAACATTGCTCTCACCTGTTCCAGCCCAGATCGTGTCAGGTCTTTGCTGGTCGATGGCCAATGCTCCTATGGACTGGCAATAAGCATCAAATATTGGTTTGAATGAAATGCCAGCATTTTCTGTCTTCCAAATACCTCCGCCAGCAGAGCCAACGTAGATGATTCTTGGATTGGCGTTGACACCCGCGATTGAAGTGATTCGCCCAGACATTACAGCAGGCCCAATGCATCGGGCTTGGATATCAGCCATGATCTCTGAACTCAATTTGGCCTGTCCAAGCACAATTTGGCAACTCATCAACAAAAGAAAAACAATTCTGGAAAACTTCACCATGCGAACTAAAACTGAAAACTGTAGAATGCTTAGGATAGCCTCTACATGAGGGTTTAACGAGCACTTGCAAGGCACAAAGTAGTGACTGCAAACATTGAATATTTCATTCAGTTTGGATGCCTGAAAATCTTTCAGTGTTCAAAGGGAGAGCCCAAGATAAGCAGCTTGCCGCAAAAAGACAGTAAGAAAGGACAAAGGCCGATAATATAGGTTCGCGACTATGGCCTCACACCATTCCACTCATCTGCAGACATTAGTTCGATCTGTGGCAGTTTATTTTTTTCGAGGATCTTATTTGCTTTGGGCAAATACAATTTGTGCAAGGTCGAGAGCTCAGCCTGATAGCCTTTTAGCTCCTTATCTAACACGACTTTGTTTTGCAATTGATAGCCAGATG
>JBDSUZ010000412.1:0-18702 GCA_039927395.1 Saprospiraceae bacterium
ACCAAATTTGAGGCTCTATGGCAGCGAGAATGCAGGTAAATTGACCGCCGTCGACTCCACTCAGGGACCGCCTTTCCCCTTAAAAAGTAAAGCGGAGTCGAAGCCTGTTGACTAGATTCGGCACTACATTCTTTTGGTTGTCCATTTGCCCCACAAAGCATTGCCTGCTACTTTCTTTCTAAATTGAGAATCCCTTTGTACTTTTATAAAATACTATTACCACAATGTCCCTCAGTCCAGAAGAGCATATCATTTCTGTAGCGATTGTCGAAGATCAGGAAGATATTCGCGAAAATGTGGGCGATATCATCGACCAATCTGAAGGGCTCGAATGCAAGCTGCGGTATAGAAGCGCTGAAGAGGCGATGCAATTCCTACCTCACGCCCAACCCAATATTGTTCTACTTGATATCCATTTGCCGGGCATGAATGGCGTTGACTTATTAAAACTTATTCGTGATCAATGTCTGCGTACTTCCTTTATGATGTTCAGCATTTTTGATGATGATCAGCATATATTCGAGGCCTTGAAAGCTGGAGCCTCGGGCTATATTACCAAGAGGACTTCCACTGCCAAAATCATCGATGCAATCAGAGAACTACACCAAGGAGGATCGCCCATGAGTCCCGAAATTGCCAAAAAGGTTTTAGACTTTGTGCGTGGCTATAGTATTGACAAAGTCGACATCAACCCATACAAATTGAGCCCAAGGGAAATGGAATTGCTTGAAAAACTAGCAACAGGACGTATCTATCGCGAAATCGCAGATGATATGGGCATCATGGTCAGCACCATCAAGCAATACATCAATAGCATTTACAAGAAAATGCAAGTGCTCAATCGCACTGAAGCGATCAATAAGTATTTGGGAAGGTAAATATGCGGCCTGCCAACAATAATTTCCTACGGAAGTAAGACCTCAAAATTTCTGCGCTCGCTATTTGGCAAGTTGCTCTTAGTCATCCAGGGATTGTACACTTTCAACATCCTGTATGTCGTGCCATTTGCAATGGCGAAATCGCCCAAATTGGCAATAGTAGTATCGATATTTAGCCTTCTCGTGCAGCAGAGCGGGCTATACAATTGAGTCTTTTCGAGGAAATAGCCAAAATGCTCTGGTTGACTTAAGACTTCTTTTAGCGCAATGATCTTGAACACATAGCGGGCAGTCTCCTGATTGAGGTTCATGTCAAAAAATGACACTGCGCGTTGATTGCCCATCTCTTCAGAAAATTTGGTTTCGCCCAAATTATAGGCAGCAGCAGCCAAGGTCCAAGAGCCAAAGCGCATTTTATATTTATTCAATAAATCGCAAGCTGCCTGCGTCGATTTTTCAAGATGCAGTCTTTCATCCACCTCGTCCTTGACGATAAGTCCCAAAGCCTTAGCAGTTGGCGGCATGATTTGCCAGATGCCCTTAGCACCTGCTCCCGAGGCCCCAGTGACGATCAAATTGCTCTCAGCCACTGCCAAGTACTTAAAATCATCTGGTATCTGGTTAGCAGCTAATATGGGTTCGATAACAGGGAAGAATCTCGCTGCATTCTTCAGATTCAGAATCGTGGTAGATTGAAGGTAGGTCTGCACAAGCATTTCGCGCTCTAATCGCTCCAACACATCGAAATTGTCTTTGGGCAATACTTCATCAGCAAAACTATAGGTGCGGTCAGGATCGATCGCCTTAAATGTCAAGGTCATCTCATCGCTCAATTGCGATTCCTTTTTGCTGATACCTGCACCTAGCAAAGCTACCAACACGCAAGCTGAAATAAGGGAAAGAACAAATGTGGCTATTCGCATAGGGTCAGATTTGGGAGGATGCTAAATGGTCAAACTACTCTCGGTCTCTTGAAAATCGGGACGGTAGAACAAGGTTCTCCGTACATGATACTTTGAGCAACCGCTTGTAGTTTCTTTGTAAGTTCTAAATAGGCAAATGCAGGCACTGGCAGATCGCTGCAGCCTTTGATAACGATGCGTTTTTGCTCATATTGCTCCAGCTGCAGCTCGTCGAGGGCCCTGGCGTATGCAAATGCTACAAATTGCTCCTTATCACCTTGAAATACTTCTGCAGCTTCCGGAGCAGCGTAGGCTGCAACCAACATATATGCCCACATGGGTATGATGGCGTCGGTCGAACAGTAAACAGCCAAATTCTTGCCAGAATATTGCTTCCAGTCATGAGCCTTCAATTGTTCTCTGAAATCCTTCTCTTTGAGGATCAATTCCATGAACAAATAGTCTTTCAAATCGAATGAAATTATCTCGGCTTTTGGGTAATACTGTTCGAGGTTGATTGTAATCAAACCACTATCTGCCACCCGGTTTATCAATGTTTCTTCCATAGTTTTATTCTTCTTCCTGATGAACAGATATGGGACTGAGTAAGTTGTCTGCAGGAAGATCGGGATCGGCCTCCCCTATTTCTGAATCCGGCACTTTGAATTCTTTGGGCTTTGGCAGGTCTTTCATGCTTTTCAGACCGAAATAATGCATAAATTTTTCGCTGGTGCCGTACAACAAGGGCCTGCCGACACCGTCGCTTCTGCCCAAGATCGAAACCAATTCTTTTTCTAATAGTTTCTGAATCGAATAATCGCAGCTTACACCTCTAATATTCTCGAGTTCAGTTTTGCTGATTGGCTGCTTATAAGCGATGATGGCCAGTGTTTCAAGAGCGGGTTGCGACAATCGCTTTTTGTTGTTCAATTTGATCAATGCAGCAACTGGACCGAAATAGGCCGGCTTGCTCATAAACTGAAATCCGCCTGCTATTTCTAATACCTCAATGGCATGCTCGCTTGAATCAAATTTTGCTTTCAGCTCCACAAGAGCTTGGTTCACCTGCTCAATTCCCATTTCCTGCCCAAATGCTTCCGCAAGACAAAGTCGAATCGTTTCTGCCGGCAGAGGATTCTCCGCGACAAAAATCAGTGCTTCGATATAGGGCAAGATTGGTGTATCCATGTTGTAAATTGGCCTGCAAAGTTACGATTTTTTTGAATAGCGGCTTGAATTGGGCCCTTTTATGCCATTTTGCCCAAGTAAAGTATTGGCGATAATAAGACCTTGTTTAGTCCAATATTCTACCATCAAATTGCGGCTTGTATTCACAAGAATCTGCTTTTCCAAACCAGCGATGTCGATTTCTTGAAACCCATCGATAGAGAACATCCAGCAACGATTTGGGGAAAATGCCGAAAGCTCGCAGCAGAAACCAAGGAAATCTCAGATAGCCTAGGATCCTCAAAACGGCTTCTGATTCATCGTACACGATGCCATTCTCTATCAATAAAATGGAATCCGATTTGGGCAATTTGCCAGCGGCAAAAAGTGGCTTTATTCGCTCAGATTGCAATGAGGCAAACCGCAGTTTGGGAGCCCTTTCATGCCCCAAAATCCACTGCATCACACGATTGCAAAGACCGCATTCACCATCAAATAGCAGTACGGGGTAGTCAAGATCAATATCCATCCCTTATGAACTGAACAAAGATTCATATAGTTCTTCGACTTTGGCCAAGGTGCTGATTTCGATTTGAAATTTCTGCTTGGAGAGGCCTTTTACGTTGTATTTGGATATGAAGATTCGCTCAAATCCCAGTCTTGCAGCTTCCTGTATCCTTTGTTCGATCCGATTGACCGCACGAATTTCTCCTGATAAGCCAATTTCGCCAGAAAAGCAAAATCTACTCGAGACCGAAACATCATTGAGCGAAGAAAGTAAGGCTGTAACGATTGCTAGATCCATGGCCGGATCATCCACTCGCAGTCCACCGGCAATGTTGAGGAAAACATCCTTTTGACCGAAGAAAAATCCGCATCTTTTCTCAAGCACCGCCAATAGCATCGACAAGCGCCTGAGGTCAAAGCCTGTAGCGGAGCGCTGAGGATTGCCATAAACTGCATTGCTGACCAATGCTTGTGTTTCGACCAATAATGGCCGCATGCCTTCCATCGTAGCAGCCACAGCAGATCCACTCAATGATTCCTCCTTCTGCGAAAGCAACAACTCTGAAGGGTTAGTGACTTCACGCAATCCCGCGGGTTGCATTTCATAGATACCGAGCTCATCGGTTGAGCCAAAACGATTTTTGAGCGTTCGCAGCATGCGATAGGTATAGTTGCGATCACCTTCAAATTGCAGCACTACGTCTACGATATGTTCCAGTACCTTTGGACCAGCCAATCCGCCATCCTTCGTAATATGACCGATTAGGAAGACCGGAACATTGCTTTCCTTGGCATATCGCTGCAATTCACCTGTGCATTCTCTTACCTGAGAAATACTGCCGGGTGTCGAATCGATATAGGGCGAACTCATCGTCTGTATCGAATCGATGATCAGTATATTCGGTTGAATTTTTCCTGCGTGCGAGACGATCTGCTGACAATTTGTTTCGGTCAGAATATATACATCTCCTTTACCGTGCTTGAGGCGATCGGCGCGCATCTTGATCTGCTCCTCACTTTCCTCACCCGATACATACAGGATCTTGCCTGGCAACTGCAAAGCCAGTTGCAGCAACAGAGTAGACTTTCCAATACCAGGCTGTCCTCCAAGCAATATTAGGGATCCAGGCACAATTCCACCACCCAAAACTCTATTGAGTTCCTGATCGACACCGATGATGCGCTGTGACTGTTCTGACTGGATATCTGTCAGGGCGATCGGTTGCGGCCCTTTGGACGAAGGCGAAAGGCTTGCCCAATCCTGTTTAGCTTGCTTGTCAGGTCCAGCCTTCGTGATTACTTCCTCCACATAGGTGTTCCACTCTTCACAATGAGGGCATTTGCCCACCCATTTCGGTGAGGTGGCACCGCAATTACTGCAGGTAAATATTTTTTGGAATTTGGCCATAGGAAATGCAGAATAAAGCGCCAAATTAAGCATAATTTGGGCAAGTAAGGGAACTGATTGGCAATTACATTATTGCCAAAATATCAACTCCAAGTCTGGCAATTTCAACTCAAATCCCAATCTGCCACAGGTCAAAAATCAATAGTTCTAACGCCTACCAAATCAATTCTCAATCTCAATTCGTAGCAGGTCAGGTCCTCAACATGAAAATTACGAAAAACAAAGGTGCGATTGCAGTTTAATATATCAAAACAAGTAAAATCAATGTTACATCTTAGCTTTCAGTGATTTGTATGATAATTGTTAAATCTTTTGGAAATGACCCAAAAAACTTTAAATTTGAAGTAATTCATTGAAATTTGATTTCAAAATTCAGTCAGGCAGGTTAATACCTTTCCTGATTTAATTAATACGGCAATGAAAGTATTAAAACTCATAATTACCTCGATGATATGCCTGTTGTGTATATCTATACATGCACAAAAGAAATATGATTACGTATGGCTATCCGGCGGTTTTGAAAATGGATCTGAAGGCAGGCAATATTTCACTTTAGATTTTACTAAACCAATAAATAATAGATTCACAAATTATACTGATTTATTAGATGTATGGGTTGCACATACAAATTCGAGTATTTCCAATTCCAATGGGAAATTAGCATTTGCTACTAATGGGTGTGCAATACTGGGACAGGATTTACAAATTATTGCTGAAGATTTCGATAATGAAGTTGATGATTTTGATTGTAATAAAGGCTATCCTGTTAAGGGCTCTGCATTATTATTACCACATATAACGGATACAACTTTATTTCATTTTATTAACATTAGATTAGCTTGGGGAAATCCCTCTTTGCTTGTCTTTAATAAACATTTAAAGCATGCCCTATTAGAATCAACTCCAACAGGACTCCAACTAGTTAAAATTAACAATGAAATTATTGTAGAAGACACTTTAGCTAATCCTGTTACTGCGGTAAAGCATGGTAATGGGAGAGATTGGTGGGTGTTCACACAAAAACTTGGAGGAAATTTCTATAGGTCATTACTTACTCCAAATGGATTTGAACCAGCCCAATATCAAGAAATTGGACCTTATTACAAACCATTCGAACATGGCATTTACATGACCGAAGGTCAAATGTGCTTTAGTCCTAATGGTAAGCACAAAGAGAGGAAATTATAACAGAGCTCATGACTTCTATTAATACTGCCCAGACTTTAACTCAAATCGAAGACAATTATAAATCTTCATTACTTTGGTATTTAAATGGGCTAAATGGGCATTCTAATAGTGCTGCTGATTGGGCCAGAATCACAGATCTGGCAAACTCATGCATTCAAGAAGAAGGACCCGCGATTCATTTATGCCAAGCGTTGTGTGTAATAAAAGAAATTCCAGTTGACTTTGACTTGGACTGTTCTGAGCTGCAAAATAGAAAAACCAAGAGGTTGAATTCCAAGAATATCGAATTGAGTCCGAATCCTGTAAAGGACATGATGTCAATAAGGGCAAATATTGAAACTTTAGAGAAGGGATTTTTAGTCTATGATTATTGTGGAAGATTCACTGGATATTATAAAGGTACACAACATGATCACTTGGATGTTTCGACCTTCACCCCTGGTATGTACTTTATCAAATTTATCTCAACTGGAGAAGTTAAGAAATTCGTTAAACTCTAATCTGCATAGCTGTGAAATACATTTCTAAATACTATAGTACGATTCTTTTTGTGTTTATATGTTTTGAACTTCAAGCTCAAAAACATGATTACAATGTATTGAGCAGAAGAACAGATGTGGGACAGGGAATGCAGATGTTTTATGTGGATTCCCTGTCCGATGTCAGATTTAAGGCAATTACTCTAAATGGACTAGTTGCTGCAAGTCCACCCATATCTGACAAAGATGGCAAACTACTCGGTTATTTTAACGGAGTACGTATGCTTGATAGCTTGGATCGAATGGCTATTAATGGTGATAGCTTAAATATGGGAAATTTTTTTAAAAAGACATTTTTTCAAACAGAGGAAGATTTAACTAGAGGAACATATGTAGGCCAGAACTGTGTCATTTTGCCCTACCTAAATGACTCAACCTACATAATGTTTCACATGGGATTTGAGTTTGATGTTAATACCCCTGATTTTGAATTGCCCGCTATATATGATCATGGATTTAAGTTAAATTCCTATTCAGATGGTTTATATTACTCCATCCTAAGAGCCAGGTCTGATCATAGAATTGAATTTGATTTTAATTTCAAAAATGTAAAGATATTAGACGATTTTTTGAGAACGGGAGAACTCTTTTCATGTAAACATGCCAATGGCAAAGATTGGTGGATTATAGTTCCTTCGATTGTATCAAATAAAGCATACTCAATACTATTGACAGATGAAGGTATCGAAATCAAACAACCATTTGAATTGTCCAATTTCAATAATTCAATAAGTGCAAGCGCTGGGGCTATAAATTGCAGTCCGAATGGAAAAAAACTTGCCAGAATTCTTCATAGAATGGCTGGCAAGTTACCTGATTTAGTTGAAATCTGGGATTTTGATCGATGTAATGGTAAAGTAGGAAATCAATACGATTATGACACCCTTGCTCTCGCTGAACAATATACTGTAACTACAGATATTGAGTTTTCACCGAACAATCAGTTTTTATATGTTGCAACCGGACAATACATATTCCAAATGGATTTGGACGATACAAACTTCATTTTAAACAGAGATACTATTGCTGCATGGGATGGATTTCTCTATTATGGAAATATTCCAATGTTTGACAACTTACTTACATTGCCAAATAATAAAATTATTGTAAACTCTTTTGTATCAACACCATATTTGCATTACATCCATGAACCAAATCAAAAAGGATCAAATTGCAACTTTGAGCAACGGGCATTAGTTATGCCTAAAGATGCCATTAACATTCCATTAGCGATTAATTTTGAGTCTTTCCCAACATTTCCTCCCTACCGGATGGAAGCGCTAGATATCGATTGCACTATGGCAGTTGATCATATTCCAGATATTACTCTGGATGTTTATCCAAATCCATTTCGTTCCCAATTATTCGTGAGTGGCTTTGAAACATTACAGGGCATCATTTCGATAGAAGTATTTGATCTGTTTGGCCGGCTTCTACATGTTGAATCTCAAGATGCCTATCAAGGCTTTAAACTGCTCGAAACTGCGCTATGGGATCCGGGGATCTATATAGTTAGCGTAAAATCTACTGATGGAGAGCGGAGGGTGACGAGGAAGGTGGTGAAGATTTAGGGTAAAAAGCTTGAGGCAAAGAAAAGTTGATTTGCTGATTTGTGGATTTGAAAGTCGCTTCGCTCCGATGAGTTGATTAGTCGTCTAGTCGTTTAGCCTAATCCTCAACCTATTGATCCGGTTTCAACAGGGGCAAGCGCCAGGGATTGCCCCTTCACAAATTCCTTTCAATTAAAAGCTGAGATTGTCTGTTGAGTCGAAGAGTTATGTAGTCGATTAATAAAGTCTTAATTCTCAAATACATAAAATTATTAGCATATAGATTTATGGATAGTTAGTTTGCTAAGGCTCTCCAAACTTTCAAACTTTTTACGACCGCTTACCTCAAAATGGATGACTCCCGACTCAATTATCCTGCTCTTTTTCCTCCCCAAATCTCAGCAAATTTCCATTGTCATCCAGCACTGCAAATTCACGCATACCCCAAGGCTTATCCTCCAGGTGTCCATTGGGATGTACCAGTTCCTGAACAACAAACTCGAGGTACAATTTCTGCACATCGTTGACTCTGAAATAGCAGCCAGTGCTCTCAGGCACTTCGGGATCATCACAATACCACAAATGCAAATCCGCTCCATCTCTTTGGAGCATAGCATACCCGAGAAAGTAGCGCTCACGCTGAATCCCAATTTAATAGTATAGTAAGCAATCGAGCGCTCCATGTCGAGCGTTGGTAATTGCGGGATGTTCAGTAGAATTTCAATATTTCCCTTCAGACGCTGAATATTAAATAGCCTAATCTAGGTCCTGAAGCTTACGATCTGGAGTCAAGGAATTCATCCAATTCAAGAATTGGGGCTTCAATGGACTACTGATCACCAATCATCGGATCAGACTCCTTAATGCCCAGTATTGAAAACGAATCAAGTTTTCAACAAAGAGTTTCGACGAGATGCCTTGGTATTTGCGCTTTTGGAAACATAAAAAGAATATACAAAAAGGAAATAAAGTTTTTAGTAATATAATTGTTTACTCTCTAAATCAATCTAATAAGCTGCAATTAGAATGTTCTATTTCCTTCTTAGAAAACTTTAACTAAAAACATTTGCTTTTGCTGTTTTTCCACTCTATTTTCGTGATGTTCAGTTTTCCTTTTCTCTTTTAGTTCGATTTACGACGAAATTCGAAGATTTGTCCCCCCTATTCTAGTTGATAGTCTACTTTTCAATCATCTAAATTCCGAGCCATGAGATCACCACTATTTAACAAGCCATGTCCTAGATTGACTTCTATCAAAGTCCTTTTTGCATGGCATTTGACTTGACCTGATCAGGATCACATCCGATCATTAGCTCCTTCTTCTTCCACCTATTTCAACCTGTCATATGCTGGAATAGTGCCATTGAATTTTCCCATTTAAACTAAATTAAACAAAACAAACGATGAAAACACTTCATTCTACCTTGTACAAACTAACTTTACTCCTCTTTTTCTTTCAATCCAATCAAACTAAAGCACAATGCAGTTTTCCAACAGTAGTTGGAGCTAATGTGGGTGTTTTCACAATGAGTCAGGCAATTTTAGCAACAACCTTTGTCCCAGTCTCTGGAGTTATAACAGCCAACTTCTGTATTGACGGGGATTTCGATTTTGATGTGCCATCAATAGTGTACAATGGTTGTCAAATAAATATATGGACCATATCCGTGGTTACCGTATCGCAAATTACATCATTTGATTACTGTGCCATTAATGGGAGTAATAGCGATCAAATAAAAATCAATTTGGGCACAAATTTCAACTACACAACTGTTGATAATCATGCTCTAGTCCATACAGATAAAACGATTGTTGTTACTACTAACTCCGTTTTTACAAACATCGGCAGTATATTATTCACCACAAAATGCGATCTCTATTCCTATGGGTCAACGTATGATAATGCCCCCATTACGGCTAATGATTATTGCTTCATTATTATGTCCACCTCAAAAATTTTGGGACCAGCTACCTATACTTTTACTCAAAAGGGTATTGATATTCAAGCTGGAGGGTTTTATGCCGGCAGCCGCAATCTTTTTGATAAAAATGACCACGGTCTTCACATTGATGATTTAGGTGGTTCTAATTACTACTCCGTCTCAGAGTACGGGTCCCAATTTACAGACAATAAGAGGCCCATTTGGCTCTTAGGCGCCGACGACATTACAATAAGGAAATGCTCACTAGCTTACCATGGTCCCGTAATAGGCGGAGGAATAGCTATTGATCAGAGCATTGGGAAAGTTGTTGTCGATCAAAATTATGGTGATAATATTGCGCTGTTTGCGACCATTAATAATTGCAATTATCCTGAAGTGACAAAAAATAAATGGGATTCAGGAAGTTTTGCAACGGGCACTGGGTTTGATTTTGGAGCTGTAGCAAATGGCAAAATGATTGACAATTTAGTAAATCTTGGTATCTTTGCCTCTGGTTTCCAATTACTAAGTAGCACAAACTGCCTGGCTAAAAACAATGAAGTCAAAAATTTCATACAAGCAAGTCGGCCATTTACAGTAAATAATTGTAGCTCAGATTCATTAATCAACAATTATGCAGAGAAGGCTACGGTACTTTTAGAAAACTATTTAATAAACTATTGCACAAGTAGTTATATTAAATGTAATAAAGCAGTGAATGGTGGAGTCGGATTCAGATTGAGTGGCTCCTTGCCAGGTTTAAACTTCATAACAAATGAAATGACTCTGAACACCTCAAAAGGTTTAGCTTATTCAGCTGGGACTTTTGCACCTACCCAAATTAGTAAAGGAAATAAATTTAATGGAAATGCACTCGGTGCGGAATTTGAAGGAAGTCCATCTTCGTTTATCTATTTGCCTCAAAAGTATGTAGTCCGAAATGTTATCAATGAGTTTCCTACTCATCTTCCAGGAGGATGGTTTGATCCAACCAGTTTGACTGCTCCTGAATGCGGTATTGGTGATGGAGAAGAAGATCCAGGAGGACCACATGGTCGTGCCGCGTTAATTTTAGGTATTCAGTCCACAATTGGTTGCGCCGGGACAGAAGATCAAGATGGCGCGTGTTTTAAACTACTACAAGATGTACTAAAGCTAATTGAAGACAATCCAGATGTGCTAGAGGATGAAACAATAGCAGCATTCTACACCTTGTATCAAAATAAAATCATAAATCAATTGCCACTTCTGCAAGAAGTACAGGCGCTTGTCTATAATTATGGAATCAGCAATATTCCATATCCTGGATTAGAGGATACGATTGTCCTATTACCTGAACAAATAGAAGAACTAAAGACTATTTTCGAGGCCAACAATCTATTAATACAAGCACTACAGGAACAAAGAGAGGAAATTATAACAGAGCTCATGACTTCTATTAATACTGCCCAGACTTTAACTCAAATTGAAGACAATTATAAATCTTCATTACTTTGGTATCTAAATGGTCTAAATGGGCATTCTAATAGTGATAGTGATTGGGCCAGAATCACAGATCTGGCAAACTCATGCATTCAAGAAGAAGGACCCGCGATTCATTTATGCCAAGCTTTGTGTGTAATAAAAGAAATTCCAGTTGACTTTGACTTGGACTGTTCTGAGCTACAAAATAGAAAAACCATGAGGTCCAATTCCAAGAATATCGAATTGAGTCCGAATCCTGTAAAGTACATTATGTCAATAAGGGCAAATATTGAAACTTTAGAGAAGGGATTTTTAGTCTATGATTATTGTGGAAGATTCACTGGATATTATAAAGGTACACAACATGATCACTTGGATGGTTCGTCCTTCACCTCCGGTATGTACTTTATCAAATTTCTCTCAAATGGAGAAGTGAAGAAATTTATTAAAATATGATTCCATGTCCACTGAAGAATAAATTGAAGTTATATAGCATTCTATTTTTTGTGCTAACATGCTTTGAAATGCGAGCACAAAAGTATGATTATCACCTAATTAGTAGGAATTCATTTCTAGGCCAAGGTATCCACATGCAATATGTTGATACTTTGGCTGATTTGAAATTTGAGGCAATTACAATGGATGGATGGATCTCAGCTTCCCCAGTCCTTTCCGACATAAATGGTAATCTATTAGGGTATTACAATGGCGTTCGATTATACGATAGTTTAGACCGTGTTGCAATAAATGGAGATAGTTTGAATATAGGCAGCTTCTTTAGTAAATACTTGTTTTTGTCTGAAACTGATTTTAGTAGAGGGTCACTAGTAGACCAACAATGTTTGATCCTACCTTATAAAAATGATTCGACCTACATAATTTTTCATATGGGGTTTGAGTATGATGTAAACACATCTGACTTCCTTTTACCTGATATACTGGACGAAGGACATAAAGTTAATATATATTCAGACGGTCTATATTACTCAGTATTTAGAGCTACAAAAGAAGGAAGGCTCAAAATTGATAAGACCTTAAAGAATATCAAAATCATAGATGATTTTTTGAGAACTGGAGAGCTATTTTCCTGTAAACATGCAAATGGAAACGATTGGTGGATTATGGTTCCAGCAATTCTTTCCAATAAATGCTATTCGATATTATTAACAGGAGAAGAAATTACAATAAAAAGTGTGTTCGACTTTTCCAATTTTAACAACACGATAGGGTCAGGAGGCGGGTCTGTTAATTTCAACACAAAAGGTGATAAATTAGTCAGACTGCATCGACGAGCATACTTTAATTTACCTGATATTTTAGAAGTCTGGAACTTCGATAGGTGCAAGGGTATAGTTGGGTCTTACTATTTTTCGGATACACTATCATTACCATCTCAATACACAGTCACGGCAGATGTGGAGTTTTCTAAAAACGACCAGTATCTATATGTAGCTAATGGTCAATATATCTTCCAAATGGATATGCTATATCCTGATTTTTTTACTGCCAGGGATACAATAGCAAGATGGGATGGATTTTTGTATTTCGACATTAATCCCACACTATTTGACAATATGATGCGGCTGCCAAATGGGAAAATTGTTGTCAACTCTTTCAATTCAACCCCCTATTTGCACTACATACATGAACCAGATCAGAAAGGTTTAGCATGTCATTTTGAGCAAAGAGCTTTAATAATGCCTAAAGATTCTCTGAATGTACCATTGGAAATTGATTTTGAAGCCTTCCCGACATTCCCTCCCTACCGCATGGAGGCGCTAGATATCGACTGCAGTCTCGCAGTTGATCATGTTCCAGATATCACACTTGATGTTTACCCCAATCCATTCCGTTCCCAATTATTCGTCAGTGGCTTTGAAACATTAAAGGGCATCATTTCGATAGAAGTATTTGATCTGCTTGGCCGGCTAATACATGTTGAATCGCAAGATTCCTATCAAGGCTTTAAACTGCTCAATACTGCGCTATGGGATCCAGGGATCTATATAGTTAGCGTAAAATCTGCTGATGGAGAGCAGAGGGTGACGAGGAAAGTGGTGAAGATGTAGGGTAATATGCTTGAGGCAAAGAAAAGTAGATTTGCTGATTTGTGGATTTGCGGATTTGGAAGTCGCTTCGCTCCGATGAGTTGATTAGTTGTGTAGTCGTTTAGGCGAATCCTCAACCTATTGATCCGGTTACAATTGGGGCAAGTGCCAGGGATTGCCCCTCACAAATTCCTTTCTATTAAAAGCTGAGATTGTCTATTGAGTCGACGAGTTGTTTAGTTGAAATCGCTACGCTCTGATGATTTGATGATTCGATGATTTGATGAGGGTCGCTGCGCTCTGTTTAGTTGTTTAGGCGTTTAGTGGTTTATTTGAAGGAAAAAGGAATAAGGAGTAAGGAAAAATTGATCGACTTACGCATTCTAAATGCCTAAAATTATTAGCATATAGATTTATGGCTAGTTAGTTTGCTAAGGCTCTCCAAACTTTTCAAACTTTTTACGACTGCTTACCTCAAAATGGATTACTCCCGACTCAATTATCCCGCTCTTTTTCCTCCCCAAATCTCAGCAAATTTCCATTGTCATCCAGCACTGCAAATTCACGCATACCCCAAGGTTTGTCCTCCAGGTGCCCATCTGGATGCACCAATTCCTGAACAGCAAACTCGAGATACAATTTCTGCACATCGTCAACTCTGAAATAGCAACCTGTGCTCTCAGGCACTGCGGGATCCTCACAATACCACAAATGCAAATCCACACCATCTCTTTGCAGCATGGCATAACCAGAGAATGTAGCGCTCAGGCTAAAACCCATTTTACTTGTATAAAAAGCAATCGAGCGCTCCATGTCGAGCGTTGGTAATTGCGGTATGCTACTTAAGATTGCCATATTTTACAAATCAATCTTCCTCCTCATCTCCCGGCAAATACAGGGCATTCTCTGGTAAATCTGCTTTGTAAAGTTTACGATTCTTTACAAACTTGCACCAATTGCAATCTTTGTCATTGCAACCTCTTGCCATATCATGTGCCTTTATTTTGGACCAGGTATCTCTTATTTGCTCCTCGACAATTTGAATTTCTTCAGTCGAAATATCAAATATAGTTTGAGCAAATACGCCCTCCTCATCAGGCATAATAAAATCCATCACGCCAATATCCATCTTTCTTGGTGACTTGGAATCCTCTCGCATCAATATGGAATAAAATACAACCTGTCTCCAATAATCTCCTCCATTTATGTTTTTTGCATTGGGTCTTTTTGCATGCTCCAAGGCATATTTTGCGTTGCCTGTCTTATAATCCGTTACCTTCCACATGCCGTCAATTAATTCGAGTTTATCGAGCGTTCCTGACAGCGGAATTTCGCCCAGGGCCGCCTGCTTAATTGGCACTTCTGACAATACAATTTCAGGTCTTTTCCACTCTTCAATTCGGGCCGCAAGGTATTTTGGCATATTCAATTTGGATAGATCCATATACCGTGCAAATTCTTCGTCCGTAAAATGCGATCTGAATTTCATCATGCTCTTTTCAAACGCTGACCAGAGCACGTTGTAATCAAGCTTTTTGGTTTTATTCCAATGTGCAAATAAACTATTCAGACTTTCATGTATGGCACTTCCATATCCCGCAGAAGCAGTTCTTGCCGACGGAATCCGCAATATATTTTCAAAATAAAATGACAGCGGACAACGCAAGAATTTGCTCAATGCAGTGACATTCAAATGAAAATGCTCAAGCACCCGGTCAATTTTGAAATGGTCCAATAATTCCATCTCGATTCGCACAGGCTCATAATACAATCGCTTTACGAAGTCTTCTACCGTAGCGACTGGCAATTGAATAGGCACAGCGTTGATTTCGAAGTGATTATCCGCCTTCATTTCTTCGATAAATCTCGTAGGCTCTTCAGGTTTTCCGTTGAGTTTCTCTATGTGATAGGAGCAAACCAATTCCTGCTCGGCACGGGTGATAGCAACGAAGAACAAGCGGCGTTCCTCTTCTTTTTCGGAAGGCTTGTCATCAACAGTATCCAACAATGGCGGCAAAGAAAATCCTGTAGGGGCTCCTTTCTTCTCCCATGAATCCTTAGTACAGTAGAGTACAAATACCTTTTTGAATTCCAGCCCCTTGCTGCTATGAGCAGTGATAAAATTGACAGCATTCTGAGCTCCAAATACCTGCTGCACTGGCAATCCAATGCTCTCTTCCTGTAGTATCTGCCAATGATTGAGAATATCCGATACTTCAGAATGTGGCTTCTTTTCTGTAATATTTTTGATTGAATCAAACAGCGTGGTAATAATCTGCAATGTCCAGGAATCCTGGCCAATGGCCTGAGGCAAGAGGCCGCTCAAAACAATTATTTTTTCAAATAAAACCTGAACAGTTTTCTCCGCTCTGACTTTCAACAAACTTGAAATAACTGAAGCAATTTTGAGAAATGGCTCTGCATTAACGCCTGCTTTATCAAGCCAATTGCGGTCGCCAATTTGCAGATAAATTGGCAAATTATTGATTCCCTCTTTGTAATCAACGGTTCGCTGCCATAGGATACGTTGAATATCCATAGGATCAGCAGCAAATGCTTCCAGATAGAGGACAGGTATAAATGCCCAATCCGTAGGCGCTTCATTTCTGTAGATGCTATCGATAAGCTTTAGCAATTCAATAATTCGCTTTGCAATAGGCTCGTTCAAGGCATTTATTTCTCTACGGATGGTATAGGGAATATCAGCACTTGCCAATGCCTGAACTATGCGCTCTGCATGCTTGTTTTTGCGATAAATGACTGCGACATCACTAAGGTTATAGCCAATATTATGCAAATGTTGCAACTCTACGAATAGTCCCGCTTCTTCGTGAATCTGATTGAGGTAAGAGCGAATCTGCACTTTCCCTTCAAGTTCCATATTCCTACCCGCAGCCCGAACATTTTTGTCAATTGAATCTATCATATTGCTCAACCTCTCCTGACCATGCGAAATCAGTTTCTTGGCAGATTCAACAATATGCTTTGTCGATCGGTAATTGTTCAATAATACCACCAACTGGATGATTTTGCTAAACTGATTATTGAAATCCAGTATATTCTGAACATTTGCTCCCTGGAATCGATAAATGGATTGATCATCGTCGCCGACGACAAAAATATTAGGTGATTCCTGCCCCGAAATCAATAAATCTAACAATTGATTTTGCGCCCCGTTGGTATCCTGATACTCATCGACGAGTATATAGTGAAATTGCTCTTGCTGCTCCGCCAAAATGGCTGCATTATTCTTAAATGCATCTCGCACCCAAAGGATCATATCCTCGTAATCATAAAAGCCTTGCTCCAACTTAACTGCATCGTAAAGCGGTGCAAGCTCCGCAGCATCAGTCGTCCTTCGAAATTTGCGCTGCAATGTGTCAAAAGCCGATTGCTTGAAATCCCCTTTTTGGAAGCCAGCACCAGAGCGCTTGTAATAATTGCTTTCGTCCTCTTTAAATTTTTCTAAATACTGAGAAACAATTGATTTAATAAATTCAGGTGTCCAAGCTTCTTTTCTCATTTGTTGAAAAAAGGAATCGAGATTTCTAAGATCAAAATAGATATTTCCAGTCCAGCGTTTCAGAATGCTGTCCTTTGGAATTCTATTTATCACCTCTCGCAGGATTTCTGATTTTTCGATATCATCGGCCGATTGCAAAGCTTTTTCATCGCTGAAATACTCCGCATTTTCCTGAATAATGCGATTGCAATAACCATGAAATGTGAATATGCGCACGTCATATGCTGCAGGGCCAATAAAGGAAGCCAAACGTTGACGCATTGCAGCAGCACCTGCCTCGGTGAATGTCAAACACAGGATGTTGCGAGGTTCCGTGTCGGTGTTTTCGAGTATGTAACCAACTCTTGCGCCGAGAATCTGGGTCTTGCCCGTGCCTGGACCAGCAATTACTAGGACAGGACCTTCTGTCTGTTCAACTGCCTTAAGTTGCTCCTGATTGAGGAGACGAATCGCATTCGATAAAGCTTCACTTGAATATTTCATAAATTAATCGCGCAATTTTGATGATCAGATTTCCATTTCCCTATACCAGTATTGAAGATTTACAAAATAAGACCTTAATCGCAAAATTGCCTTGATTTCGTCATGATAATCTTTTAGAATTTCATTTGCCCTCATACTAAGGGCAAGATGGCTATGAAACAAAATTTTGTATCTTGGTCAGTAAGAATACCCGCAAAATGATACGCAAACCATTTAACCTCAAAGGCTGGATCGAAGAAAACCGTCACCTGCTAAAACCGCCAGTAGGCAATAAACAGGTATATCTGGAAAACGATGATTATATCGTGATGATCGTCGGAGGGCCAAATGGTAGGAAGGACTATCACTTTGAAGACGGAGAGGAACTATTCTATCAATTGGAAGGAGATATTCAGGTCAAGATCATTCATCCCGATGGCCGTCCCGAGACAATGGATATCCGTGAAGGAGATATGTTTCTATTGCCTCCCCGTACACCGCATTCGCCGCAACGTCCTGCTGGAACTATCGGCATGGTCATCGAGCGCTATCGCAATCCTGGCGAAGTCGACAAGTTGATGTGGTTTTGCGAAAACTGTAACCATAAATTGCACGAAGCCAGTTTTGAGGTCAAAGACATCGTCACTGAGCTGCCGATAATTATGAATGCCTTTATGGATTCAGAAGAGATGCGAACCTGCAAAGTCTGTGGAGATGTAATGGCTAAAGTATAACCTTTAGACGTTTTCATCGTTTGCTATACTGAAAGAATTGGAACTATGTAACTATTGTACTATAGTGTGTTCTAAACAATCCCTATCTATTTGAGTTTACCCTTCTAACTCAATATCTCCCACCTTATGGCTAAACTTAAGAATCTGCTGATACTTACTATCGCATTAATCCTACCCTATTCTTGCAAAGTCTGGAATAACTTGAATCTCTATACACCTAACGATGATGTGGCACTTGGCAAGCAAGTTGTTGCCGAAATCGAAGCCAATCCCAAAGAGTATCCATTGCTTCCGGAAAGGGGTAATGAAGCTATATATAAATATGTCCGTGGAATTTCCAGGACGATTGTCAACAGTGGTCAATTGCAAAACAAAGGTGCATTTGCGTGGCAGGTAAAAATTATCCAAAA
>JBDSUZ010000413.1:0-23922 GCA_039927395.1 Saprospiraceae bacterium
TAAGCCATAGTATTAATGTCAAATATGAAAATGTAATATTGTAAATAAAGAAATATAAGGAAAAAATAAATAGTACAATTCCTATTAAGCCTCCATATATTTTACTTGCTCTAACACCATATTTCACCACAAAAGTCTGTATATGCTGAGCAGAATCTCCAGCCAGATCTTCGATATCTTTTGTGATCTCTCGCCACCAATTGCTTAGAAATGCAAGCAGACCAAACCACAAAAATGCATTTTGTATTAGTTTACCTGAGATATAATTTTTTGCAATTAGTAATTGAATTGCGGGATATTCAGCGTAATAGACGATGAGAATAACAACAGCACAAAATCCAGCTACAAGGATATTTCCCAACACTGGAACACTCTTGGCTTTGTAGCTATAATAGTAGAGACCTGCTATGGAGCCTGGGAGAATCCAAAAGTCGGACCATCTACCGCTGATATACGT
Organism: Saprospiraceae bacterium; assembly: GCA_039927395.1. Classification (GTDB taxonomy): domain Bacteria; phylum Bacteroidota; class Bacteroidia; order Chitinophagales; family Saprospiraceae; genus JBDSUZ01. The sequence continues at coordinate 458 of JBDSUZ010000413.1, forward strand.
CACATAAGCTGCCGCGATCATTCCGACGATCTGTGTGCAGGCATACCAGCGTAAGACTGCTTTTTTGGAAATTGTGACACCAATTACTGCTTTTTCTGGGCGATTGATGCGATCTGTATCGATATCAAAATAGTCGTTGATCAAATTGGCACCACCTGCTAGGCACATGGTGCTCAGACATAAAGCCCAAAATCCGTAACCATTCAAGATTGGGTCTAAGGAATTGGCCGCCAATGTTTGTTTTAGAAAGTATTGATGAAGCAAGTACTGTGTCAGTGCAATGAACAGGAGATTTGGCCAACGAACTCCTTTGATAAACAAGTTGACTTTGTTGGCCATGACTATCCTTATTCCTGTGTGATCTGATTTTCGTCAAATCGCCATTGGCCATTGAGTTCCATGACTTTCTGAATTACATCTCTGACACAGCCATTTCCACCAATGATTGGCGACACGTAAGCCGACAATTCCATGATTTCGGCAACTGCGTCAGCAGGGCAGGAGGGTAGACCCACCATTTGCATGACTTCCCAGTCTGGTAAGTCATCTCCCATGAATAGTACATTTTCTTTTGGCAGATTATATTTTGACATTAGATCAGCCAAATCCGCTTTTTTGTCTTCAGAGCGCAAATAGATGTCAACTACTCCGAGATTTTGCAATCTCTTAAGCACTCCCGTGGATGAGCCGCCTGTGATCACCGCGACGATGAATCCCTTTTGGATTGCGCGTTTGATGGCAAAGCCATCTCGAACATTCATGCGGCGCAATAGATGTCCATCTTCCTGCACCATCAGTTGTCCGTCAGTTAACACGCCATCAACGTCTAGTACAAACATCCGCACCTTGCTTAAGGAATCACTTAATTTGCTCTGATTAGACATGTTTATTGGTTGTCACGCCATTCGTAGACCCATTTTGCCTGTATCTGTTCGAGGTGGCCTTCTGAACAGTTCTCTCTCAAGCCTTTGAAATGAGGAATTTCGAGGATCCATTCTATCAATTCTGTAAATCGTAGCCTGTATATTTTACCTTCAGTAAAATCATCACCAAACCGCTCGTAAAGTGCCATGGCAATGTCTTCGTGATCTTTCCAATCGATTGGCAAGTTGTCTATATCTGAAAAACTCATTGTTAGATTTCTGCTGTTAGTGCTCGTGCCCGATAATTCGCTTCTGATCCGGTATTTCTACTTCGACTACTGCGTCATCTTCCAATACAACACATTGACATCCAAGTCGTGAATTGATCTTGGGATTGATCGCCCTGTCAATGAAGTCTTCCTCTTTGTCAGATATATCTTCGAGATATTCCTCTCCCGATTTGATATATACATGGCAAGTGCTGCAAGCGCAAACTCCGCCACAGTTGTGGTTGAGATGAATATTGTTATCCTCAGTGACTTCAAGGATGGAATATCCTTTCTCTACGTTTTCTATAGTCTGAGCGGGAATATCGGGATCCTCGAATGTAAATATGATCTTAGCCATGTTGCAATTAAAGTGCAAAGTTAAGGAAAAGAACTCGGATGCTTTTTTGCTCATTCTTTATCTGTGAACATAGGCTTTTTGTTATTTTTTGCTCACTGTGTTTAATGTAAGTAAGTACTTGATGCTTAAAACATTCGCAAAAAAGGTAATATTTTTACATGTAACGATAAAATTGTATATATAATCCTTAAGTTAGTTGTTAGTTACTGTTTTATTAGGCATCTTCGTAAGAAGTAGCCGAATGCCTTTGCATTTGGAGAGTTATCATATTGGCTGATTGTTTGAGTTAACTACATATTCTATGAAGAATCTTTTCTCCCTTCTCCTCCTTTTGGCATTCAGTTTACAAGTTTCGGCGCAAGATGCTCGAGTTCAGTTCATTCACAATGCCCCGAAAGTGGGCAATTTGCCAGGTGAATCGATTGATGTCTATGTCAATGGCTCTCTCTTACCGGAATTGAGCGGATTGCAATTTCTGCATGCTAGCCACTTCATCAATTTGCCTGCTGGTATTCCCCTAACATTAAGTATCGCACTCAGTCCCAGTAATTCCGTCGCTGATGCGTTCAAAACAATTGCATTTAATGGTTTTCAAAGTAATACAAATTACACAGCTCAATTTGTGGGTGAAATGGGATCAACAGGCATCCCTTTTCAGCTGATTTTCAATGAGGGCACGTCAACCAGCAATGGCAGTGGAACCGTAAATTTACTGTTTGCGCATGGTAGTCCGCAATTGCAGGCCATAGATGTGGACATTCGCGATCAAGGATCTTTAGTCAATGATATCGCCTTCAAAGAGTTCGCACAATTTTATTCGTTGCCACCACAATCTTATTTGCTGGATGTGAAATTGGATATCTTGCCAGATATCATTCAATCATACACGCTTAATCTAAGTACGTATGCCAATCAAGCGATAACGCTGATCACATCAGGTTATGTCAACAACAATCCTGCTTTTGGACTTTATGTCGTGCTCAACAATGGCAATGTATTTCCCCTGCCTGCGACACCACTTGCTAAAGTCCAATTCATACAGAACTCTGCAGCACAGACGATCGATGTTTACGCGCAAAATCAATTGTTGGTCAATAATATTCAATATAGGTCCGCATCGGGATTTCTTGATGTGCCGGCGGGTCAGGCTGTCCAGATTGGAGTGGCTCTCGCAAATAGCGTAAGTGTTAATGATACCATATTTAGCAGGACTTTTACATTGAAGAACGGCGAAAACTATGTGATGACAGCCAATGGTTTGTTTGGAAATAATGTAACACCTTTTGATATAATAAGCTTCGAAAATGCGCTGAGGTTTGGAAGCAATCAGGATTCCATAAGCGCTCTGCTTGTTCATGGATCAACAAATGCGTCGACTGTCGATCTACGCCTTAGCAATTTTGAGCCGCTGTTTGTGGGCGTACAGTACGATCACTATACTGGCTACAAGTCGCTTAACCCTCAGGCACAAGCAATCAACGTTTATACAACAAATACCAACCAAGTAATTGGTTCATACAATGCCAATCTGATCGGACTTGAAAGTCAATCAATGACTCTCGTACTATCGGGTGAGTTGGGAGGTCTTCCTGGTATGACTTTATTTGGTGTGCTAGCCGACGGTACAATTCTCAATTTTATTGAGAACAATTATGCGCGAGTTCAAGTCATTCAGAACACTACCACTCCTGAACTTGATATTTATTTCAATGGCTCATTGTGGTTCGATAACATGGGTCGACAAACGGCGATGCCATTTGAAAATCAGGATGGAAATGTCATGGTTTCCGTAGCAGTAGCTCCGGCAAATAGCACTAGTGTTGCTGATGCATTTTACCAAACAAATGTGTTGCTTGGGATCGGTAGAACATACCAATTGGTATTGCATGGCGAGGAGGGAAACGCAGCCGCGCCGCTCAGTATATTGTACTATGATGATGTGTTTGAATCGGGCAGAGATCCTCTCAAGCTCAGCGTCAATTTTACCAATACAGCGGTGGATCTTGGTGAAGTGGATTTATTCAAGGATCAGTTTCTTAAGTTATTTGCAGCGGTTAATTCACCCGGAACGCGAGATTATGTAGACATCGATCCAGGTGCAATTACTTGGGATCTGAGAAGGAAGAACAGCAGTAGAATACTTGGGCGGTACCATGCTGATTTTTCAAATTTAGGCGGTAGTTCAGTCACACTTTTGACAAGCGGAAAATACCACGGAGATCCAAACTTGACTTTGCTAGCCGTTTATCCAGACGGACATGTGGATACTCTTGAAGATCAAAGTATCGCTCGAATTCAGTTTATTCATAATGCCTCCGACGACAACCTAAAATTGTATGTCAGTGATACAATACTGTCGGCAAATCTTAATTTGCATTACGCCACACCATTTATTGAATATACTGGTGATAATACCATATTGTTGGGGATCGCTCGGGATACTAGCAGTGCTATTGCTGATACCTTGATTCAGATCCCATTTGATCTAGAAATAGGAAAGACTTATCAGTGCTTTATTGAAGGAAATCCTTCTGATCCTGCCGATCCGATTCGCCTACTTACCAGCTCTAAAGCCTTATCTGAAAATACGGATTTCTCCTCTGTACTGGCAAACTTTGTAAATTCTGAGGGTCTCGACCAAGCAGTTGACTTGAAAATGCGCTCATCGACTTTTATCGCTAAGAATATAGTTATTGACGGCTTCAGTTCATACGAATCAATCGAGCCTAAAAGATATCTTCTAGACCTTTATCCTGCGGGACAAGCTTCCATTTTAGGAACCTACGAGGCAATATTGACTTCAAATGGGGCAGAAGCAATTACTGTCTTTTCATATCCAGATTCAAGTAATGCTTCATTGGTAAGTCTTTGGGCTTGCAATCAGTATGGTCAAGTTTGGAATTTGCCTTACAAGCCCACAGCATATATTCAAGTTATTCAGAATGCTCCAGATTATTCATTTGACGTCTTTCAGGGAAATTCGTTGTGGATAAATGAGCTGGGTTTCAGAACCGCTTCTTCGTGGTTGGAAATTAATGCAGATCAAGACATACTGTTGAGTTTTGCCAATGATACAGCGCAAACAATGCAGGATACAATCATAAGTAGAGTGATCAATGTCGCCAACGGCAATTCTACAATTGTGATGGCTATTGGTCAAAAGGACAATGTGGATTTTCCTTTAGACTTACTAAAGATTGACAACGGAAAACAATTTGCTGATTCAATTGATGAAGTTGACATAGCATTGGTAAATGGTGGAATTGACCTGCCAGGAATCAAGATTAAAGGACGAAAGTCAGGAGTTTGGACCAATAATCTGCAATACAGCGAAACAGTTGCTTATCAAAGTTTTGATGCGGTGGCCGATTACCTCGATATTACGGAGGCTTCGTCGCAGGATCTAGTAGGGACTTATGATATGGCGCTCCAACAATATCCTGGGCAATCAATAGTGATCTTTATGTCAGGTGTCTATTCTGGCAGCCCAGATTTAGGATTGTACGGAGCTTTTGCTGATGGGTCTGTCATTGAATTTCAATCATTGAGCCTTGCCAGATTGCAGATTTTCAACAATTCTAAGGATACATTGACCGATTTGTACCTGGGAGATTCCTTATGGATTTCTAATTTCAATTTTGCCAAAGGTTCCAATTACATAGACCTGCCAGCAGATTCACTTCTTCAGTTTGGGTTTGCTCCAGCAGGATCTACCAGCTCTGCTGGGATTCAAGCAGTTTTCCCAATAACATTAGAGAAAGATTCAATTTATCAATGGATTAGCAGTGGGAGTTTGGGCGACCTAAGTGATCCACTTGCCTTGTATCTAAGTAAATCTCGAATACTGTCATTAGAAAATGATCAAACTGATTTGAGATTCTTTCAAGGAATAGCCGGCAGCAGTGCTGTCGATGTTGCAATGCACAACAGCTTGTTGTTATTGAGTGATTTGGAGTACACTAATTATTCCGAGTATTTATCTCTCAGTAGTTCACAGGCATTATTTGATATAAAGGATCACAATACTCAAGAAATTCTTGGAACATTTGAAGCCAATTTGGGTTCCTGGCAAGGTCAAGCGATCACCTTGATCATAACCGAAAGTCTATTGGATCCTTCACAATTGGCAGTCTTTGCGCTTTTGCCATCAGGCTCAGTTATATCCCTTGCACGTCGCACATTTGCCAAATATCAAATCATTCAAAATTCTCCGGGCCCCGGTATTGACGTTTATCAAGGTTTGAACAAATTTATAGATGACATGCAATACAAAACTGCACGTCCATTCCTTGAAATTCCGGCTGAAGTAAATATGCAGGTTGGATTTGCAGCTGCTAATAGTGTGAATGCACTTGATGTGATCAAAACGCTTAATTTTCAACCAGATCCTGACGAATCATACATAATCATGATCAACGGTGCTATCGGCAATGTTGATTTTCCATTGGATGTTCAGATCTTAACAAATGCTAAGACGCAATCAGAAACGGATTCAACCGTGGATATAGTTTTCTTCCATGGCGCTTTGGATTCAATTGCGGTTGAACTTTCTGCCAAACAAATTGGTGTACTCCAGAATAACTTAGCTTATGGACAGTTTGGTGACTACAAGTCGATTCTGGCCAAAAATTATTTAGTCTTTGTAAAAGATGCCTCAACTCAACAATACATCAGAGGATTTGGTGTAGCTGTAAGTTCATTGGGAGGTGAAGCACTAACAATCGTTCTTAGTGGAATGGAGAATGGCCCCGGTCACTTCATTCTTTATGGAGTATTGAAGAATGGCACCATCATAAACTTCGCCGAACAACAAGGTTTTGCCAATGTGCAGTTATTGCAGAATTCTACCGAAGATGCGGTCGACATATACCTCAATGGACAACTTTTGATTGATGATTTTGCCAATAAGACTGGGACTGGTTTTCAAGCAGTTATTGCTGATTTACCAGTTCAGTTTGGAATAGCCCTGCAAAATAGTACGAGTGTTTTGGATACATTCCTCAATGTCAATGTTGTCCTAGATGCCAATGGAAACTATTTGTTGATGCTCAATGGCATATTAGCTGATCCAGAAACTCCAATTGAGTTGACGATTATTCCTAATGCCAAAACAAACCCGTCAAACCCGGGTAAGATGGAATACCGATTTGTAAATGGGACTAGTGATGCTCCTGCACTCGATTTCACTCAGAGTGGGGTGCCACTATTTACTGACATAAGTTATACCGCCAATTCTGGCTACACCAGCCAGAGTCCTTCATTGTATTCTTTCAAATTGACTGATACAAATGAACCAGATCTGACCTACGGCCAATATGAAGCTCCTTTTGCAGATTATGCAGGAGAGGTATTTACCGTATTTGGTACCGGAATACTACTCAGTGGAGTGGGCATACAGCTGTGGGTATTAAAAGAAGATGGTGAGACATTCCAATTGGATTATAAAGTCGGAACTAGCAACTATCCCAATGCTTTGCGTGCCGTGTCATTGTATCCAAATCCAGCTGGACAAATCATATTCCTTGATTTTGAATCAAACATTTCTGATGTGATCCAATTGCAATGGTTGGATCTAAACGGTAAGAGGCATGGACCTAGGTGGACCTCTGAAATTAGTAATGGATCTAATCACTTGACCATATCGACATCCGGTATGGAGCCAGGTATGTATATTTTGCAGGGAAATGGCAAAGGCATTGAACTATCTCAAAAGGTGGTCATTCTAAAATAACAATAACTATATAAGCTTAAATAGCCGGCCATCTGGTCGGCTATTTTTGTTTAAGCTTGGATAAAGATGGATGGTATTGGATCTTAAGAGAACTTAATTGTTTTTTAACAGAAATAAAGCTGCCTGAGAATGCTAATTATATAATAAAACTGTAATTTAGACTAGATCCGTAGCAAAGCACATGGCTGAAAGTACTAACATACAGGCAATCAAGCCTTTCAAATTCAGGGAACTTAAGATTTATGCTTCTACTGAATGGTTGGCTGACAACAAGAAGAAATATCGTCAGGTTTTTGACCGATATGAGACTAGTTATGTCTATGCTGAGCTATCATTTTTCAACAAATTTTTTGACGACAAAGACTGGGATGTAAACATTCAGATCAAGTGCTTCTCGCTTACACGTGGACGACGCAAGGAAGTTTGTAATCTTTCATTCAAGAGGAAAGTCAGCAAATTTGACAGCGTAGTATTCATTCGTGAAGGATGGGGGCACAAGACAATTGGTATGTTTTGGAAAAAGGGAACATACTATTGGGAGGCCTGGATTGAGTCCGAAAAAGAAGGTACCAAGTACTTCTATATCGAAGACGCTGGTGAAGCAATCGTCGACGAACTCAATCCCTATATCGGGCTCAATACGCTCAAATTGTACGAAGGTCCGTATGATGATGTGACTGAAGATGATCGCATCTATTATTCGACTTTTAGCAGTGGGGAAACGCGATATATCTACACTGAAATACAGCTGCTCAACCAATACAAAGACAAGAACTGGCAATGCGAATTGTTTATTAAATTTCTCAATGAAGCGCGAGAATTGAAAGGACAAGTCGTAAGGCTTCAGAATATTTACAAGGAAGAACCAATCATAAAGATTACCGCAGGTTGGGGTTCGAACGTCACAGGTAGCTGGAGAAATGGAAACTATTCCGCCGAACTTGTATTTATGGATCGCTTGATTGCAGTAGTTCCTTTTAAAGTTGACGAGCAATTTGAACTCGGTGTAAATCCGGCCACGATTCCATTTGGGGATAAGAAGATACTTTACAATCCAGACGATGATTCTGCCAGCACTTTTGAGCAAGCAATGGCCGGAATGGATTCTTTGATTGGACTTACGGATGTCAAACAACAAATCCGAGATCATGCCAAATACATACAGTTTTTGCGCTTGCGTCAATCAAAGGGATTTGATGAAAAGGAGAAGTTAAATGTGCATTCTGTATTCATTGGCAATCCTGGAACAGGCAAGACTACGGTTGCTAGTATGATGGGAACTCTTTACAAAAAAATGGGTTTGCTTAGCAAAGGTCATGTACACGAAGTTGACCGGGTAGATTTAGTTGGCGAATACATCGGCCAAACGGCGCCCAAAGTGAAGGAAGCGATCGAGAAAGCAAAAGGTGGCGTCCTATTTATCGATGAGGCCTATGCCTTGGCCAGGTCCAATGACGATAGCAAAGATTTTGGCAGAGAGGTCATAGAGATTCTTATCAAGGAAATGTCAAATGGAACGGGGGACATGGTTGTTATTGTCGCTGGTTATCCAAAGGAAATGTTGCATTTCCTCAACTCTAATCCCGGATTGAAGTCGAGATTCAAACTGTTTTATGATTTCCCAGATTACCTGCCAGATGAACTAATGCAAATCGCTGATTTTGCTTGTAAAGAGAAAGAAGTAAAACTCAGTCCAGAGGCATATCGCAAGGTCGAAGATATCGTATTGCAAGCTTATCGCTCTCGCGACAAATCCTTTGGCAATGCGAGATTTGTACATGACATAATCGAAAAATCTAAGATAAATCTTGCGCTACGAGTCATGTCATTGCCGCAACCTGAGCAGTTAAATGACAACCGACTGAGCCAGATCATCGGTGAAGACCTTGATAAGATCGAATGGGCAAAAGCCAAGAAACTAGCTAAAATACCAATTGACGAAAAATTGTTGCTACTTTCTTTGAAGGAACTCAACGATTTGATTGGTATTCAGAATATCAAAAAGGAAATAGCTGAGCTTGTCGATCTTGTTAGATTCTATCAAAACAATGGCAAGGACGTACTGAATAATTTCTTTTTGCATACCGTGTTCATTGGTAATCCAGGAACTGGCAAGACCACTGTAGCTCGGATTTTGACCAAAGTCTATAAGGCACTTGGCATACTTGAACGTGGTCATATGATAGAAACGGATCGTCAAGGCCTTGTGGCAGGATTTGTTGGGCAAACTGCTATCAAAACTGCCGAGAAAATTGATGAAGCAATGGGAGGAGTGTTATTTGTGGATGAAGCCTATGCTCTGAGTTCATATCAGAGTTCGGGAGCCGATTACGGAAATGAAGCTATACAGACCATTCTCAAACGTATGGAAGATTTCAGAGGTGAATTCTTCGTTTTTGTAGCAGGATATATCGATCAAATGGAAGCTTTCCTCAAAGCAAATCCTGGCTTGAGTTCAAGATTTGACAAAACGCTCAAATTTGATGATTATCAGCCTTCAGATCTACTGAAAATTGCGGAAAAGATGATAGCTGAAAAAGGCTTCAAATTACATAAAAAGGCTGCAGAGTATTTGTTGACTTACTTGCAATTCTTATATATGTATCGCGACAGATATTTTGGAAATGCCAGGACCGTTCGTACGATTGTGCACGAAATTATCAAAAATCAAAACCTAAGACTTTCAAAACCAATTGAAGGAGCCAAGGGCAAGATTCAGCAAAATGTAATTCAGTTGGAAGATGTCAGTTCCTTCAAAACAGACTCAACAGCTTTTGTATTTAATAAGAAAGGTATTGGGTTCAATCGCAAATAAGAAGCATCAACGATTAATAGACAAAGAGGCTCAGTACCAAGATTGATAGCGTCAACGCAGAACCCAATGTCAGGTAGATAAGCCCAAACACTGTAAATTTCAAGGTTGTTCTCCAAAATGTCTGTTTGTAATATCGCTTCATAGCAATCCACAAGTAAAGTAGAATCAACAAAAATGACCCAACGGCTACCGCAAAAGACCAATATTGCCAACTCAGCAATAGTAGGCCAAAGATGATATAAGCAAAGGAGTGAAAATGGCTGAGAAACACGAGGTTTTCTACGTAGTAGCGCTGTTGCTTGGTATACAAAAGGGACATAAAAAAGCCTAAGATTGGCAATAGAAATATGAAAGCCCAAGATAGCTTATGAATTAGATAATCCACGAGATCAGATCCGTCCCTCAAAAGTTTTATTGCTTGCCGATAAAATTTCTTATCCCAAAATCCTTCAATTCCTAATCGACTCAGAATCGTATCGGGCTCTGCTTCAAAAGCATCATTAAGACTTAAGGCTCTCATTTGAGGGCCGGTAAAATCTATTGCTACTGAATTGTCATCCGCATTCTGGGCTGCATCAAGCACCTGGTAGAAGGACACAATACGGCTAGAATCACCTTGGATTGAATCATAAATAGGCAGTTTGTAATATTTTAGCATTTCAACTTTAATCGTGTCCAAAATCATTTGGCTACTTGAATCTGGATATACTTTCTCTAGATTATCCGATAATGTATCCAAGTACCTTAAACTTTGGATATTAGTGGCCGTCGTGCGAACAGTTACCATCGTTTTCTTGGCTATCTCAGTATATTCCTTCGTTGAAATTGCCAATGCCGCTATATAGAACAAGGCAGTCACAAAGAAAAGCCTAAAAGGATTCAAGTAGGATTTTCGTTTCCCTTCAAAAAACTTCAAGGTCAATTTAGCAGGTACCCAGATATCTCTGAAGGTCCTGAAAAAAGTGTTGTCTAAATGGGTAAAGGTGTGAAAAAATTCATGCACCAATTCCGAAAATGGGAGTTTTCCAGTATGATTCTTTTGTCCGCATTGAGGACAAAACTTATCATTTGGCTCTAATGGGGCATTGCAGTTAAAACAATGAGGGGTTATTACTTTTTCTTCTTCTTCTTCTTCCATTCTCGCTAAAGTAATTGTTTCCAGTTAATACTTACTAGGGAAATTCTTACTATTGTGTCAAAGCGTCTTTATATTTATCATACCATTTTTTCCATTCCGTAATGATTGGTATCTGATCTTTGCCTTCTGGAATAGCCATGCCATTTCCCTCTACAAATTCTCCTCCTGTCGCTGCTTTGACATTATCCTGTTGTGATGCAAGCCGAAGGGCGTATAGTGCTTGTCCGCGTTCATATTCTGAGTCCGAGTCCAATTTTTTGATCAAATAAGGCAACACTTGCTTGCCCATCAATCCCAGTTCCTCAGCAGCTATATACCACTCTATGCCGTCAGTTCGGTCCACAAATTTTGGATTGCCGAGCTGACGCAAATAGTAAGTCATCGTATCATGGTCGACTTTGACGTCAGCGCTCTCGTTTCGAAGCATCGAATCCATGCTGTCCATATACAATGAGTCTTCATCGATGGCAATATTGTCCTTGTCTTTCTTGTCAGAGAGGCAACTGCTCATCATCGATGCAATGAGGATTCCTATGTAAAATAACTTGCCTTTCATATGCTGATAAGAGTTTTAAACATTAAAGATAATTAAAATATGTTATTTATCAATAATTGAAATCTCTAGAACTTGCTCATTCAATTCCTTTCATTTTACTATTATTTTAGAATCAGTACAAATATGCCAGTTACTAATATTACTTTAAATGCTCAAACTGTAATCATGAAGGACCGTAAAATACTCGCTGGAAATTGGAAGATGAACTTGTTGCAATCTGAGGCGAGAGCACTTGTCGATAGTATCCTGCAGGAAATGACGCCAAATGCTCCGCCCATGATCCTATTTACACCATCCTTGTATCTAGCAGGAGCGGTGGACCAGATTGGTGGACATCCAGGAATCCAAATTGGTGGTCAACATTGTTATCAGGGAAAATTTGGAGCATTCACTGGGGAGATTAGTGCCGTGATGTTGCGTTCATGTGGTGTGCAGGCCGTATTAGCTGGACACTCAGAGCGGAGACAATATTTTGGCGACTCTGATATGGCGATTGCAGGCAGATTGCCTGATATACTTGCTGCCGGATTACACGTAATATACTGCTGTGGCGAATCACTAGAGGTTCGCCAATCGGGCGAACATATAGGCTATGTGCTGGGCCAAATAGCAGATGCTCTATTTGGCATTGATCCTAACTTGATGTCGAATATATCAATAGCGTATGAACCAATCTGGGCTATAGGTACTGGCCTTACAGCTAGCCCTGAACAAGCTCAAGAAATGCATCTGCAAATCCGATCTTCCATCCAAGCTCATTTTGGGTTCGAAATTTCAGAATCGACAAGTATCCTTTATGGTGGTTCAGCCAATGCTTCCAATGCTGCTGAATTGTTTTCGCAACCAGATATTGACGGTGGACTTATCGGCGGAGCTTCGCTCAAAAGCGATTCTTTCCTCATGATATTGGACGCTTTATCCAAAAGTCGTTAATAGCTTCTTGAGTTAATATGATTTTTTATAAAAAAAACATACACAGATTGTTGTAAGTATAGGATAATTAATAATATGTTTGTAGGGGATTAACAATCACATAAGAAAATAGTATGCGCAATAAAGTGACAGAACGGTTTATAGAATGCCATAATAAGTTATTGCAGGAAAATCGCATTAGATCAAGCCGCCAATTTGCAATAGCCTTGGGATATTTGCCTCAAGGGATCACAGAGATTCTCAAAGGGCGTCGAGATGTTACGATTGAGCTGCTTCGCAAAATGGTCGAAGTATACCATGTCAGCCCCACATTCCTATTCAAAGGGGAGGGGGCGATGATTTTCGATCAGGATCACATCTCTGATTTGCGAGTGTTGACTGTTGTCACAGATTCACACAACGACGAACGCATTGTGCATGTACCTTTTCCTGCGCAAGCAGGTTATGCAAATGAGTACAAAGACCCGGATTTTTATACAGAACTGCCGACATACACTTTGCCAGATCTGCGCTTTAAATCTGGTACTCACAGGTCTTTTGACATCAATGGAGATAGCATGGAACCAGTGTTATCTGAAGGTGACAAAGTGATTTGCAGTTACACTGACCCTAAATATTGGTTTACTGATATTAAGGATCATCACGTGTACGTCATAGTCACCAATGCTGATATCGTGGTCAAAAGGATACTCAACAACCTGTCGCGACATAGGCATTTGGAATTATTCTCCGACAACGACATCTATCGACCGTATAGGGTCAATCTGGCTGACATAAGAGAGATATGGTTTGTCAATACCAAGATCAGTCAGTTTTCGCACAGCATACAACATCTTAATCAGGCTAGCAAGAATGAGCAGATAGAACAAGCGTTACTTCAACAAATGGAATTAATTCAAGCTTTGAAGGATCAAATGACTGAGCATTTTGTTAAATAGGTTTCCAAGCTTCAAAACACCAATTTCATGTTGATTATCGGGTATGTACATTTTGAAGATATAGCTTCCGGATTATGGGGTATTATTGGATTGGATGACAGCCATTGGGAGATTGTCAATTTCCCTGATCAATTGAAATATCAGGGTATCAAGGTGCAGGTACGTTTGAAAGTAGATCCGAATTCGGAATCGATCTACATGTGGGGCCAGCCCGCGTGGATTACTGGTTTTGAAAGACTTTGACCATACAGCTCAAGTTATTTTTGCTGTTTTCCAATTGTTTCCTTGATTGGGAATTTCTTTCATTTGATCACGATGCTTCTTGTACAGCCATGCAGATAATTGGCCAGCACTAATTTCCGCGCCTTCCTGATACTGTGAAAATGCCTCTTTCGTGAAATGCTTTTGCACAAAATTTGTGTCAAAGTCTCCAGAGATAAAAGCTGGATGATCCATTACGAATCGCCCAAATGTCAGAGTGGTTTCAGCTCCTTCAACCAAATAATTGTCGATCGCCAATTTCATCTTAGCGATTGCCGCATTTCTATTCTCTCCCCACACTGCCAATTTTGCGATCATTGGGTCGTAATATATTGGAATATCCATATTCTCCTCCATTCCATTGTCTACGCGTATCCCCGGTCCTTCAGGCAACTGATACCTCAGCAATTTCCCCACGCTTGGTAAGAAATCATTGGTCGGATCTTCAGCGTACACACGCAATTCGATCGCATGCCCCTTGATCATTAGATCCGATTGTTTGAATGTCAGAGTTTCACCATCTGCAATACGGATCTGTTGCTCCACCAAGTCTAATCCATTGATAAGTTCCGTCACTGGATGCTCGACTTGTAGCCTGGTATTCATTTCAAGAAAGTAGAAATTCAGGTCCTTATCGACGAGAAATTCCACAGTTCCTGCGCTGTAATAGCCACATGATTTTGCCACCTTAACTGCCGATTCTCCCATTTGCCTGCGCAATGATTCGGTAAGTATCGCTGATGGCGCTTCCTCCACTACTTTCTGATGTCGGCGTTGAATGCTGCATTCCCTCTCAAACAGATATACTAGATTGCCATGTTGATCACCAAGTACTTGGATTTCCACATGGCGGGGATTCACAACATATTTTTCGATAAACACGGAGCCATCTCCAAATGCAGATAGTGCTTCGCTGCTCGCGCGTTTCATTTGTTCCGGAAGATCTTCTGCACTTTCGACGATTCGCATTCCCTTGCCGCCGCCGCCTGCAGAGGCCTTGATCAATAGCGGATAGCCAATTTTATTTCCAATCGTCACTGCCTCATCAACAGAACTAAGTGCGTAGTCAGTGCCTGGCACCATGGGTGTATCATATTTAGCCGCGGCTTCTTTGGCAGCAAGTTTTGATCCCATCAATTCGATGCTGTCGGGCGAAGGTCCGATGAATTTAATACCTGCATCAGCAACTTTTCTTGCAAAAGCGGCATTTTCGCTTAGAAAACCGTAACCGGGATGGATTCCGTCAGTTCCAGTTTGCAATGCAATCTCAATTATTTTATCAGCTAGCAAATAGGACTGATTGGAAGGAGCCGGTCCCAATCGATAAGCCTCGTCGGCCATCCTTACATGAAGTGCTTCTCGGTCAGCGTCTGAATAGACTGCGACCGTTTGGATTCCCATTTGCTTTGCAGTTCGAATGATCCTGACAGCTATTTCGCCGCGATTGGCGATAAGTATTTTTTTCATCAATTGATGGTCTGTGGTACAATGTGATTCAACCTGTGAAGATCTAAAATCAGTTGGTATTATCGTATTCTGATTCAAATTTATAACTTTCAACTCGATTGTTGAGCTCCTGATTAATTTCTTCCAACACTGGGTGCATGGTATAGGTTGTGTCTTTGAACTTGCGAATCCATCGTAGACCTGAAATGGAATTGGTAACAAAGATGCAATCTGCCGCTTCCAGATCTTCAGGCATCAAAGGCGTTTCAATTAGGTCCATGCCCATGGACACAATGATCTCTATGACAATTGCCCTTGTTACTCCAGCAATACAGCCACTTGATAAGTCAGGTGTGTAAAATTTGCCGTCTGTAAGTATGAATACATTTGCTGCGCCGCCTTCGGCGATCTCCTTCAGATCATTTCTGAGGAACAGTTCATCGAGGTTCCTTTTCTTTTTTTCGATAGCTGCCAATACATATGGAATTGCATTAAGCGTCTTGGATGATGACCAGGCGTGCCTTGCAAGTATGACTGACTGAGATACATCCGACACAATTCCCAATGGATTTAGAGTAAATTGTGAATCAGCGAGTTCAATGGCCTCGATTAGAAATCGTGGTTGCTGCGATTGAGGCAAATATAGCCCCCCTCCCGATCGCCAAACTGTGACCCTGATCCGATGGTTTCCGCCACTTGGCATAGTTCTTCGAATTTCCTGATATAAGTAGCCAAGAGTCCAATCATCCGGCACAGTAAACATCAGTTGTTTCAATCCTGCGATTAGTCTTTGATAATGATAGCTCAGGAATGGCATTTTACCAGAGAACGCTCTGATTGTTTCGAACAGGCCGTCACCGTATGACAATGCTCTGTTGACTATAGGTACATGTGCTGTTTCAGCGGAGATTAGCTTGCCGTTAAGATTAACTTGAGCCATGATGTTTATTGAATTACTTAAAAATGGGTAAAAAACAATAATTTCGACCAGTAATATACACCTATATGCCAGGTTCAACCGCGCCCTTGAAACTTTGGGATCCAAGTCCTGCTATCCGCGAAGAATCAAACATTCAGGATTTCATCAATTGGTTAAAATCAAGTCGAAATCTACTTTTCAATGATTATAACGAATTGTGGCTATGGTCAGTTACAGATTTGGATGCTTTTTGGACTGCGATCTGGGAATATTTTGATATACTGGCAAAAAGCCCATATGAAACGGTCATTTCGAGCGATCCAATGCCCAACGCAAAATGGTTTTCTGGTGCTACCTTAAACTACGCACAGCATATATTTCGAAATTCAAATTCTCATAGTCCAGCCTTCATTGCCAAACGTGAAACACGGCAGCTAAGGGAAATAACGTGGTCAGAATTGGAAGAATCAGTTGCAGCTTTTGCCAATTGGCTCAAGAATAGAGGTGTAAAAGTAGGAGATAGGGTAGCTGCATTCATCCCCAATATCGAAGAAGCTAATATTGCTTTTTTGGCAACTTGTTCGATTGGCGCGATTTGGTCTTCCTGTTCTCCTGATTTTGGAGCCAATAGCGTGATCGATCGATTTCAACAGATTGAGCCTAAAATATTGATTGTAGCCGACGGCTATTCGTACAACGGGAAGTTGTTTGATAAGTCAGATACTATCAAGCAACTATTGGATGCTATTCCAAGTGTTGATCATCTGGTGTGGGTGCCATTCATCGGTGAGTCCAAGCTGCCGGCCGAATTTTCCAAAGCATATCTTTGGGATGACATCATGAATTCTGAACATCCTGAATTGGAATTCGAGCCAGTTCCGTTTGAGCATCCAATATGGATATTGTATTCATCGGGTACGACGGGCAACCCTAAAGCCATTACTCATAGTCAGGGAGGAGTGCTTCTTGAGCATCTCAAATACCTCAGATTTCATAATGACGTGAAATCCGGAGAACGATACTTTTGGTTTTCGACTACGGGTTGGATGATGTGGAATTTTTCGCAGGCGGCTTTACTTTGCGGTGCCACTGTTGTGTTATACGATGGTAGTCCTTCATATCCCGACCTCAATGTATTGTGGGAATTGGCAGAGAAATGTAAAATTTCCCATTTTGGAACTAGTGCGCCCTTCATCATGGCCTGCAAAAAGGCAGGAATCGCACCCGGCAAGCAATTTGATCTGAAGGCGCTGAGATCTATTAGCTCTACGGGCTCTCCCTTGCCACCTGAAGGATTTGAGTATGTATACCAAGCAGTTGACCCGCATGTGTGGATGATGTCAATGAGTGGCGGTACTGACGTCTGTACAGCATTTGTTGGTGGCATGCCATTGCTGCCGGTGTATGAAGGTGAAATTCAATGTCGAGCTCTCGGTTGCTCCCTGTTTGCGTGGGATGAGGATGGACAAGCTTTGAATGGAGAGGTAGGTGAAATGGTGATTACAAAACCTATGCCTTCGATGCCCATTTTCTTTTGGGGTGATGAGGACAAGAAAATCTATGAGGCTAGTTATTTCGAAGAATTTCCTGGCTATTGGCGTCATGGAGATTGGGTGCTAATAACTGAGCGAAATTCCTTAATAATATTTGGGCGTTCAGATGCAACTCTTAACAGGCATGGAGTGCGTATTGGTACTAGCGAAATCTATCGATCTGTCGACAAAATCCCTCAAGTCAAGGAATCTCTTATTGTCAATCTAGAATTGTCTGCGGGACGGCACTTTATGCCACTATTTGTCCAGTTGATGCCCGGCTTTGTCTTAGATGATCAACTCAAATCCGAAATTTCTAAGCAACTCAAATTGGATTATTCTCCTAGGCATGTGCCAGATGAAATCATTGAGGTGCCCGATATACCGTTTACAATAAGTGGTAAGAAAATGGAGGCTCCCGTGAAGAAAATCTTACTTGGAATGACGGCAAATAAGGCACTCAACCCAGATTCAATGAGAAATCCTGAATCGCTCCATTTTTTTGAAGAATACGCAAAGACAATTAAATAAAGCGACTTTAGAATCTAGCCTGTATTCCCGCTCTTGCATTGAGCCCAAAACTTGGATAATTAGCCCAACGTTGGTATTGATTATTGGCCAGATTATTCAATTGAATGAATGCACCAATCTTTTCGGTGAAATAGTAGTCAACTCCTAGACTAATGTCAAATTGGTTTGTCAACTGTGTATCGTCGGTACTTCCTTCAGATACGGGGTTATGAATTCCTGAATTGTAATATGCCTCTACTTTTAGGAACAGTCGCTTTTCCAGAATTTCGTAGTTCATACCAGCATTGACCTGCAGAGCTGGTAGTCCCCAAGCTTGTGCTTCACGATCTAGTTGATAGAACTGATAGATGGCATTGGCATGAACTCTAAGTTTTTGACTCGGTTTGCCGCTGATGCCCAAGGAGGCAAAAGGTACTTTGGCAGTATCATAAAGTACAAGGAATTGCCTTCTGTCGTTAGTATCAGGAACAAAGAGCGCCAGATCAGACATATTCTTAAATCCTCCACCCAATTGGTAGTTGATCCCCACTATTTGCCCTTTGAATCCTCCTTCAAGATTCAATTTCTTCGTATTCCTGATTTGGAGGGAATTTGGCGCGATGTAAGGGTTGATTTGACTTAGCGCCCTGAAGCTATTTTTACTTAGATCTCCATCAAATAAAGCATATAGTTGCAATGCATTGCCTGCAATCTTGACGGTACCATATACATCGGGGAATATTGAAAACTTGTCATTGGAACTAGTAAGGTTTGCTCCTAGTTTGATCTGAAATATATCTCCGTGTATGGTAAATGATGGTTTTAGACTGAAATTATTGAGCGTCTGATTGCCCAAAGAGTCATGGAAAGTGCTTAAGTCTGTGATCAGATCAACATGCAAGGCATTTTTCTCAGCGATCCATTTTGTGGCACCTAGATTTAAAACCGTTCCCCATTCGCTTTGTCGGCGATTATCCTTGAGTGAGTAATAATCAACCTTGCCAAGATAATCAAGATTCAAGTCGTTCTGACGTCCGTTGAAAAGCGATATCCCAACATCTAATGTCTTAAAACGTCGTAGACTTTCGTCTTTAGTAAAGGTTGTATCGTCCTGGTTGTATCCATAGAAGTACACGTCATCAAGACTATATCCTATTCGTGGATTGATAGCCAATCCTCCATTAGTAATCCATGTGAAATTGAATCGACCATCATTCTCCATGTATCGCTGATTCTGGATCTTCTTGTCATTGTTAGCTGACTGATGTCCTACATACAAATCCGCAAAAAAGTTAGACTTGTTGTCAAAATGGTAGCCCAATTCTGCCAAAGCCCCGATGGGAAAACCTGCTCCTGCCCGAACAAATCCATTGTAACCAGATTCAGTCTTCTCAGGACTGACGGCGATTGGTCTGATCTGAGGTATTGGATATTGAATATTTAAGGGATTCAATCCAATATTGTATTTGTATTTCCTTGCATTGGTATCAATTGGCAGCAGGGGAGCCGGTAAATTGAGTTTTTCTGTTTCGATCAATGTTGCATCGAAATTCTTAACAACTTCTATTTGTTCGACTTCTAGATCATTTTGCGCAAATCCAACCTGATTGAAGCAAAGTATGGCGGCAAAGAGAAAAAAGACTTGTTTCATATTTGAAAATTGAGAGGGCGATGAATGGATTAATGGTTCTGTTTGATTAGCAATTAATTGCCATCCATTTCGATTTCCGTATCATTATTTTTTGGTTTCGCGTCCTCGTTATCTTGTAGTTTTTTGATGAGATCGAGCTTTGTTTGAGCCTCTTTTAATAATTCAGCGTCCGAGCTGAAGTTCTCAATCAAAGCTTCAAGCGCAGCCTGTGCATTGAAATAATCTCTTTTTTCTTTCAATATGTCAGCCATCAGCAACAGACTCTTGGCCACCCAATATGGATAGGCTGAATTGTCCTGCGTAGCCAATTGTGCAAGCTCGCCGGCGGTGTCGTAATCCTTCTTTGCGTAATATATATATGCCATCCAGTATCTGCTCTCCGCAGACTGTTGATTGTCGCTCAGTTTGATGACCTGATTAAGTGGCTCGACAGCGGCATCGTATTGCTTTTGTTCTATATAGGTCTTCGCACCATAGAAATAGGCGCTTGCTTTTTGGTCATTTGAAGCCAGCGAATTATTGACTACTGAAAGCGTCAGTTTCGGGATGACATCAAATTTCCTGATTCTGTATGCACTTTGCAGTGCTCCCAATTGAGCTTGAAATCGCAATTTTGGATCATCAGTGGCTTCAAGCAGTTGATTGTAGTAAGTGTATGACTTATTGAAATCACTTTCTGAATTGTAAGCGATCAATGCAGCTTTGTCCAAGGCGCGAACGAAGTAATCACTAGTTCCCTTCTGTATTACCTTCTCGTAGTCAGCAAATGCCTCCTTGTATTTCTTCAGGAATGCATAACTGTCGGCCCTTTGGTAATATGTCTGTATCGAGTATTTTCCGGCAGGATACTTTTTCAAATATTCGGTAAATCCGGCAATAGCTTTGTCGTATTCAGCATTTTCGAAAGGAGTGTTGCCTACATCAAAGTAAGTCTCATCTTTATCTGCCGAGCTATTGCTAAACTGTGGCATCTTCTCTATTAAGGCAAAGTATTCGTCCGGTTTGCGCAATTTCTCAACATAAATTTCTTTGATTGCAGTTATTGCGTCGTTTGACTCGGCGGAGTTTGGATTGTTCTTAAACACCTCCTTGTAGTACCCAAGAGCAGTCTCATATTTGTTTTGGTTGAAATGTATCAGACCCAACTTGATGTATGAGCGGTTGATCAAAGGTGATTTACCCTTGTAGTAAGTCGTAAGCTGTTTGAAAGGATCAATTGCGTCATTTAGCTTATTCATCTCTAGTAGAGTCGAACCCTTGGCGAATAGAGACTCATCGACATACTTGGAGTCTGGATAATCTTTGATTAGTTTATCCAAAAATTTGATCTTGTCAGTATTGTCACCTTGAAGTCCACGTATCATCGCTTTCTGATACACGGCATATGTAAAATCGTTGCGCTTCCTTGCTATAGCCTCATCATAGTAGCTCAAGGCTACCGGATATTTGTTTTGTTTGAAGGCACAATCGCCAGCGCGCATCAAAGCGTCGACATATAGGTCGTCCGTCACTTGTGACTCTTTGTACTTTCGCTCATTGGCTCGCAGATGATCAATACTTTGATTAAAAAGATCGCCAGCTTCAGCATAGTTCTTAAGTTTGAGATAGTTGTATCCCTGGTTGTATGCTCCTACGGGAAATGAAGCAAGATCCGGCATTTGCTTTTGGCCTCGCGATAACTCAAAATATTTGTTGTATGAAGCTATTGATGCATCATAATTGCCTTCCCTGTATGAGATATCTCCTTTCCAAAAATAGGCAAGGGCTTGAATCTTTTCGTCAGTAGGTTCCGACAATGACTTATCGAAGCTTTGTAATGCTTCATCATAATTGCCCTCGTTGTATAGCTTAACTCCTTTGGAATAAGTGACTTTTTGGTAAGTCTCCTTAATCCTTGGTGTTTGATTTTTCATTCCTTCTAACAAGCGTATCGCGGTGTCGTAATCCTTCGTATTGACCAATACATCGGCCATGACCTGCTGTGATTCATTGAAATAGCGGCTTGTTGTCGGGATTTTCTGTAATCCTTTGACAGCTTCTGTGTCGTAATTTAGTTCCGCTGAGAGCTTTGCATAATTGAATTGGGCTTCTTCTTGTAATCCCTTGTCAAAATCCAATGAAGCAACCTTTTGGAAGGCATTTCGTGCCGCATTCTTGTCTTTCTTTTTCAGGTAGCAATCGGCAAGATAATACAGCCCATGTTGAGCGATCTTGGATTTGCTATTGCCCAATTGATTGAACTGTTCTATAGCTTTTCCATAGTCCTCTGCTTTGTAATATGCATAGCCTAGTTGGTAATAGTCATCCTCACGCATGCGGCTATTGCCGATTGAAGCTTTTTCGAGGTACGGGAGGGCATTGGCATACTCTGTTTTTTCAAAGTATGATTCGCCTACCAATTGATTGATTTCAGCGTCTTTGCCCGTATCACCTTTGTCCAATAGTGGTTCTGCATATTTGATCACCTCGTCATATTTGCCTTGTACGAAATAGATCTGTGCTATGTAGAATGGCACTAATTTTTCATATTTCTTAGAATCCTCAAGATTCTTAAATCCGGTAATTGCAGCAGGATAGTCCTTTGTGAAATAGCAAGACATCGCATAATAGTAATTGGCGGGATAGTAGTATTTAGTCTTAAGGTTCATTATCGACCGCAGGCTATTCTTTGCTTCGTAAAACTTCTTTTTGATGAAATACGAGTATCCCTCCTTGAATTTGATATCGGCCCGTTGGCTAGCAGGTAGATCGGAGGCATCGATCATTTGATAGAATGTCAGTGCCTCATCGTATTTCTTGTTTTGATAGAAATAGTCTCCAATTTCGATGATAGCTTCATTGGCCACTGGATCAGGAGCTTGCTCTTTTACAAAGTTGAGCAGGTCTTTCTGGCCATCTGGTCTGTTGATCTTGGTCGAGCAGAGAGATTTCATCAATCTTGCTTGAGCAAGCGTCATAGCTGGTATAGAGCCCTTGTTAGTACTGGACGACTCGATGGCGTGATCAAATATTTCACGCGCTGGTCCGTAGACTCCCTGACTGTAAAGGTCCAAGCCCCTTTTTATCTCTTTGCTTGGATCGGCCTGAATAGCTGATTGTTGCGAAAAAGATGATTGTTGAAAGCTTAGTACAAGGCAGGCTATCATGTAGCCTAGGCAGGCGCTCCGAAATTTCAGCATCTGTGAATTTTGATTTTGGATAGATTCTTTTTTAAACTGATCTCAACCCCAAAAGATTGTTACAATCTGGCAAAGATAGAAAATATTTATTTTATGTGATATTTAGCGCGCAAGTAATTAAGCGCTTATAAATAGATAAATACTTGTATATGATTTTTGTCAAATTTCTCTCATTCATCTAAGCGGAGCAAATTGCCGGTGGATCCACTCAATTGCAATGCTATCCACGGTCACCTCAGGGTAACTAGGAAGCAAATCGCAAACGTCAAATTGTGTTTGTGGCTGGCTACTCGTCGAGATTGTCCAATTTCAATCTGTCGACACCAAATTGGTCAAATTCCGCTTCGTATTTTGAACTCAGTGGAA
>JBDSUZ010000414.1:0-4648 GCA_039927395.1 Saprospiraceae bacterium
ATCGCGCTTGAGAGGCACTTCAGCTCCCAGGACCAATTGCTATCACTGTGGCGATATTTGCTTGTCAGATAGCATCCAGTTTGAGGAAAAGTTCTTCTGTTGTAATGGCTGCAAAACTGTCTATGAAATATTAGAAGAGAATCAATTGTGCTCTTATTACCAGTTTAATCAAGCTGCTGGGCTCTCACCTGGTAAGTCACAGTATTCCGGCACATTTGATTACTTAGATAATCCAGATATATTTCATAAATTATTGCATTTCAGCTCGGACAAGCAATCACATATCCGCTTTTTAATACCTGGCATTCATTGTAGTTCTTGTATTTATCTGCTTGAAAATTTGGGCAAAATCAGTAATGGTATCGTTGCAAGTACAGTTGATTTCCCGAAAAGGGAGATTTCAATTGTTTTTCATCCAGAGGAAATTAAATTGAGTGAAATCGCTGAACTATTGGCCAAGATTGGTTATACACCGCGAATTCAACTTGATAGCATGGATGCAGGCCCACAAGGCCCCAGAGATAGAAGTCAATGGTACAAAATTGGAGTTGCGGGATTTTGTTTTGGAAATATTATGATGCTGAGTTTCCCGGAATATTTCTCCATCGGGAAGAGCGCGGAGAATCAAGATTTGAAGCAATTATTTCTTTGGATGAATTTGGGTTTATCGCTCCCTGTTTTATTTTACAGTGCGCAAGATTTTTTCAAATCTGCATGGAGTTCTTTGAAATTGGGGCACTTGAATATCGATTTGCCAATTTCAGTTGCAATTCTTTTGACATTTCTCAGAAGTTGTTATGAATTGTTTACTGGAACTGGGCCTGGTTATTTTGACTCCATGACTGGAATAGTTTTCTTCATGTTATTGGGCAGAGTATTCCAAAATCAAACGTATAGCCGACTTTCCTTTGACAGGGATTATAGATCCTTTTTTCCAATTGCAGTCAACAAGATCGGGACAAATGGCGACACACAAATCCCAATCAAAGATCTGCAGGTAGGTATGCGCATCAGCATTCGCAACCAAGAGTTAATTCCAGCCGATGCAGTTCTCCTAAGAGGTGCTGCATTGATAGATTATAGTTTCGTAAGTGGAGAATCAGATGTTGTTGCGAAAAAGCCAGGTGACCAGGTTTATGCTGGAGGAAGACAAATCGGAACAGCCATCGAACTTGAAATTATCCGTGATGTAAAACAAAGCTATTTGACTCAGCTTTGGAATAATCCAGCATTCAGCAAGGACAAGTCGAACGACGAGAATGGGACGCTTGTGCACAAGATCAACCAATATTTTTCAATTAGTGTTTTTGTTTTGGCAGCGGGCACAGCCGCATTCTGGTTATGGCAGAATGATATTGGTCGTATGATGAATGCTTTGACGACCATATTAATCGTCGCCTGTCCATGCATTTTGTTGCTTGCCTCAACTTTTACCAATGGAGCAATATTGCGTGTATTAGGTAAAAATAAATTCTATCTGAAGAATGCCAATGTCATCGAAAGATTGGCCAAAGCGGATGTGATTGTATTTGACAAAACCGGCACTATCACGCAATCCAAAAACATGCTTATCAGCACGGAGGGGATTCCGATGAATCCTGATAATTTTGCGGCAATTTATTCGCTTACAAGTCAATCTTCGCATCCTTTGAGCATTCAGATAGCCGCAATGTACCAAGGTGTAATTAAGCTTGAGGTCTCAAATTATAAAGAAATTCCTGGACAAGGGATTTCGGGAATTGTTGATGGCAAATTGATTCGAATTGGGTCGGAATCTTTTATGAAAATTGCCAAGTCAGCAGGTCACCAAAGCACTCAAGTGTTCATCGAGATTGAAGGCGAGATATTGGGCCATTATAGATTAAAGCATCGTGTACGTCCACATTTGCCCGAATTGTTAGGAAAGCTAAGAAATTACTTTGAACTCTATCTATTGAGCGGTGATCGCGACTCTGCTAGAATCTGGTTGTCGGAATATTTTGCTCCTGGCAATATGCGCTTTGAATGCAGTCCTGAAGCCAAATTGAATTTTGTACAGCATTTGCAATCACATGGTAAGCGTGTGGTGATGGTGGGTGACGGGCTGAACGATGCAGGAGCTTTGATGGAGAGTTTTGTAGGTATTGCAGTTGCAGAATCAAACACTTATTTTTCTCCCGCCTGTGATGCCATCATTGAGGGCTCGAACTTGACTTATTTATCTACATTTATCAGTTATTGCACTGCTCAGAGAAATATTATCAGGTCGGCATTCTTATTCTCCTTGATTTATAATTTCATAGGACTCTATTTTGCAGTGAGAGGTGAACTTCAACCTGTAATTGCAGCTATTTTGATGCCTGCAGCATCCATTAGCATCGTGTTATTTGTAACCTTGGCGGCAAGCATTTCGGCCAAAAGGAAAGGTTTGTAAAAGCTGATAAAAATCATATTTACTGCTGATCCACATCATTGGTCACCAATGCTTCCCTATTTACTTTTGCATGTCCGCCAAAATAACGGAATGATCCATGAGTGTATTATTTCTTTTAATAGGTATTAGTATCGTAGTCGCAGCGGGATTTTTGTTTGCTTTTCTTAATGCAGTCAAAGGAGGTCAGTACGATGATGATTATACTCCTTCAGTCAGAATGCTATTTGACGATGTGCCTGTAAAAATTGAGGAAGAAACTTCAGAGAATACATCCCAAAAAAATCCAGGTTAATGGAATTAGAGCATTTCAAATACGACAATAAAATTGTCCGTAATTTTTCAATAGCAACCATTGTATTCGGGCTTGTGGGTATGCTTGTTGGCTTGTTCATCTCCTTACAGCTTGTCTTCCCCTCTTTAAATTTCGGTATTGCCTACACATCATTTGGACGTTTACGTCCATTGCATACCAATGCAGTGATTTTCGCATTTGTCGGAAATGGAATTTTTGCTGGCGTCTACTATTCATTGCAAAGGCTTTGCAAAGCCAGAATGTTTAGTGATAGGCTTAGCTATATTCACTTTTGGGGATGGCAATTGATCATTTTGGCAGCGGTCATTTCATTGCCGCTAGGTATGACCTCAGGCAAAGAGTACGCTGAACTTGAATGGCCTATCGATATTGCAATTACTATCATCTGGGTCATCTTTGGATGGAACATGTTTGGAACGATTTTGAAGCGTCGTGAAAAGCATCTGTACGTCGCCATTTGGTTTTACATAGCGACATTTGTTACTGTAGCAGTACTTCACCTGGTCAATTCATTCGAATTGCCCATTTCATTTTATAAAAGCTATAGCTGGTATGCTGGTGTACAAGATGCATTAGTACAATGGTGGTATGGCCACAATGCTGTTGCATTTTTCCTGACGACGCCTTATTTGGGTCTGATGTATTATTTCGTCCCAAAAGCAGCTAATCGGCCAGTTTACTCTTATCGCTTATCGATCATACATTTCTGGGCACTGATCTTCTTGTATATCTGGGCAGGACCCCATCATTTATTATATACTGCTTTGCCTGATTGGGCTCAATCCTTGGGCGTTGTATTTTCGATTATGCTGTTGCTACCGTCGTGGGGTGGTATGATCAACGGATTGTTGACTCTTAGAGGGGCTTGGGATAAAGTAAGAGATGATGTTGTTTTGAAATTTATGGTAGTTGCCATTACGGCCTATGGTATGGCAACATTTGAAGGGCCTATGTTGTCCTTAAAGAATGTAAATGCCATAGCGCATTTTACCGACTGGATCGTAGCACACGTGCACGTTGGGGCTCTTGGATGGAACGGGATGCTCACCTTTGGTATGTTGTACTGGTTATTTCCAAGACTTTACGGTAGAGCATTGTACTCTAAAAAGCTTGCCAATTTCCATTTCTGGATCAGTACGCTGGGTATCATGTTTTATGTTGTGCCTCTGTACGTTGCAGGTCTGACACAATTTGAAATGTGGCGCGATTTCACTGCTGACGGATTTTTGCGTTATGCTAATTTCCTTGAGACAGTTACTGAGATCATTCCAATGTATGCGTTAAGGTCTTTGGGTGGAACTATGTATATCATAGGTTTCATCACCATGATCTTCAATCTCTGGAAAACCGCTGCTGCTGGTACATTGACCGCTAATGAAGATGCAAGCGCTCCAGCTTTAAGCAATTTAGAGCATAAGGCTGTAGGTGAACATTGGCATAGATGGATCGAACGCCGTCCGACCCAAATGCTTGTTTTTAGCTTGATCGTCGTCTTGATCGGAGGTATTGTTGAAATGGTGCCGACTTTCCTGATTCAAAGCAATATACCGACAATTGCAAGTGTCAAACCCTATACTCCATTGGAGCTGCAGGGAAGGGATATCTATGTCAGAGAAGGATGCAATAATTGCCATAGTCAGATGATTCGTCCATTCCGACATGAGACCGAGCGTTATGGTGAATATTCTAAGGCCGGAGAGTTTGTCTATGATCATCCATTCTTATGGGGATCCAAGCGGACTGGTCCAGACTTACACAGAATCGGTGGAAAATACCCTGATAGTTGGCACTACAATCACATGGACGATCCCAGTTCAATGTCTCCAGGATCCATAATGCCTGCCTACTCTTGGTTATTAACTGATGATCTTGACACATCAACCACAGTCGCCAAAATCAAGGCGATGCAAACATTTGGTGTT
>JBDSUZ010000415.1:0-3441 GCA_039927395.1 Saprospiraceae bacterium
TTATTTGCTTGTTGAACGCCCAGATTATGGAGGTTCTTGTCAAGAATTTTTGCCAGTTCATGTGTCCTTCGGGCAATCGCTCTGATGCCATCAGGACCATGATAAGCGGCATACATGCCTGCCATAATGGAAAGCAGGGCCTGAGCAGTGCAAATATTTGAGGTTGCCTTTTCTCTTTTGATATGTTGCTCACGAGTCTGCAATGCCATGCGCAAAGCAAAATTGTTGTGAGAATCTACCGACACTCCGATCAACCGCCCCGGAATCAATCGTTTGAAGTCTTCTTTGGTAGCAAAAAATGCGGCGTGTGGTCCACCATATCCCATAGGTACCCCAAAACGCTGACTGTTTCCAACCACACAATCAGCTCCCCATTCGCCAGGAGGAATAAGCAAAGCAAGTGAAAGCAAATCAGCAGCTACGGTAAGGTAAATGTCAGACTCCTTACAAGATTCGGCATATGCGCTGTAATCTTCAACTGCGCCATCGACATTTGGGTATTGCAATAGGACACCAAATGTCTCTTCTTTGAAGGAATAGGTCTTCCAGTCGCCCACGACGATTGTTATGCCCAGAGGCTCAGCGCGGGTGATGCATACATCAATAGTCTGAGGCAATACCTTATCGGAAATGAAGAATTCGTCCTTGCTCTTTTTGCCCTTTTTGTTGCTCAGGCTGTGGAACATTGCCATCGCTTCTGCTGCAGCCGTTGCTTCATCCAAAAGCGATGCATTGGCGATTGGCAAGCCAGTCAGATCACTAACTACCGTCTGAAAATTGAGCAAGGCTTCAAGTCGTCCTTGCGCAATCTCAGCCTGATAAGGGGTGTACTGTGTGTACCAGCCCGGATTTTGGAAGATATTGCGAAGAATCACCGAAGGGGTGACTGTGCCTGAATAACCAAGTCCAATATAATTTTTGAATACCTTATTCTTGGAGGCAACGCCCTTTAGAAAATCCAAATACTCCTGTTCGCTCATCGCCTCTGGCGACTGTAGTGGTTTTTTTCGGCGAATAGAATCAGGAATGGTTTGAGCGATCAACTGGTCGATCGAGTCAACACCAATTGTTTGAAGCATACTGCCAAGGTCCTCCTTGTGTATGCCGATATGCCTGTGGGAAAAGTTAAAATATGGTTCAGTCAGCTTCATGCCAGATGATATTTGAAAGGGATTTAAGAGATTGCTGAATCGCTTGGATTTCGCAGCACGAAAGTACGAAATATGAGTATACCTTCAATCCGCAATGCATAAAATCAGATTTGGACTGCTTTTGTTCACATGCGTTTTTCCAGTAATAGCGTTTCGCAGATTTTTCGCTCAACAATTGATCTAACTATCCCGTTTAAACCTTTCAGGATCAATACAGTCATAAGGCTTATGCACCGACATTTGCGCATCGCGCTGCTCTCTTTTTCACTCTTTTTGTATTCCTCTGTCAGCAAGGCAAATGGCACTGATTCTATTCAGGTTTACATTTTCCTGTCTGAAACCTGCCCGATTTGTCAAAATAGTTCCTTATCGCTGCGTAGTGTCTATAAAGAATTCAAAGATTCTGGAATTAGCTTTACAGGTGTATTTCCAAATATCAATATGAGTTCCTCTGAATCGCTCGCTCATTATGGACGTAAATACAAACTGGATTTTCCATTGATCTTGGACCATGAACGGAAATTGACGCAGCAGTTAGGAGCTACGCATACGCCTCAGGTATATGTCCTCAGAATTTCGGACCAGATGATTTTGTATAAAGGCAAAATCGACAACACTTATGAAGCACTAGGTAAAAAGCGTCAGGTCGTTACAGAGCAGTATCTTAGGCTTACTTTGCAGCAAATCCTTGCGAATCAAGACATTGATCCATCAGCAACTATTCCCTTAGGTTGCTACATTTTAAAATGATCAGAATGAAAAATATATTCCTTCTATTTGCTTTTTATTGCATCGCTTTAGGGCCCATCCAGGGACAAACAGTCAATTACAGCGAACATATTGCACCCATTATATATAAGCATTGCACCAGTTGCCATCGCCCGGGCGAAATCGCTCCATTTTCCCTGACCAATTACGATCAGGTAAAGTCCTGGAGTGGGCTGATCACCTATGTGACTGAAATAAAATATATGCCGCCCTGGAAAGCAGATCCTGCATTTCAGCATTATCAAAAAGAAAATTACCTCGAAGATTCAGAGATACAGTTAATCGCTGATTGGGTGGAACAGGGAACGCCTCAGGGAAATCCTGCACTGGAACCCCCATTGCCGGTTTTCCCGAATGGATCGCAAATTGGCAATCCCGATTTGGTCCTTTCATTTGCACAATCCTATTTGCATCAAGGAACTGGTGTCGACGAGTACCGATATTTTGTCATTCCTACAGGTTTGACCGAAGACAAGGATTTGGTAGCGTTGGAAATTCGGCCGGGAAATAAAAAAATCATGCACCATTGCCTGGTGTGGGGAGATACCACTGGAACAGCAGCTTCAGATGATGCCAAGACCCTGGAATATGGTTATGAAAGTGGCTCATCCACCAATTTGGATGAAATAAATAACCAATTGCCCGGGTATGTGCCGGGACAAAAACCTGTTTTGTACACCAATGGAATTGCAAGTAAATTGTACAAAGGAACGGACCTCAAATTGCAAGTGCATTATGCCCCGACCAATGCCGATGAAACAGATAGTACTTCCATAAATTTGTTTTTTGCGAAGCAGCCCGCCACGCGGTATGTTCAAAATTATGTGATGCTACCGCTGCCCAATATATTGACAAATGGACCCTTTATTATTTTTCCAAATACGGTAAAAGAATTTCACGGACAAATTCCCATTCCGGAAGATGTAAGTATGTTGGGGATAGCTCCACATATGCACAAACTGGGTCAACATTGGTTGGTGTATGCTGTGACGCCAAATAATGACACCATCAATTTGGTCAAAATTAATGAATGGGATTTCAATTGGCAAGGTGCCTATTATTTCAAGCAATTGATTAAAATTCCGAAAAATTCAATTTTGCACGCATATGCAGAATACGACAATACCTCCGCGAATGTCAACAACCCAAATGATCCACCAAAGGCGATCTCATGGGGAGAAAAGACTTCTGATGAGATGTATTATTTGCCTTTGCTCTATTTGAATTATCAGCCAGGGGATGAAAATATTGTATTCGATGAAACCACTGCTATAGAGGATTTGCCATTTTACCAGGTTAATGACCAATTGTATCCTGTAGCGCCGAATCCTGCTTCAGGAATGGTGCAGGTTGGATTTACCCTGCGTAATGGGCAATCGATTTCATTGACTCTATTAAATATGGATGGCAAGGTTGTCCAACAGATTGTGAAAAAGCAATTTCATCAGGCGGGATTGCATACCCGGCAACTGGACGTAAGCCAATTACCATCCGGCATGTATGCCCTGGTTTTGGAGAGCAA
>JBDSUZ010000416.1:0-7305 GCA_039927395.1 Saprospiraceae bacterium
AGTTTGACGAGTCTGGATATGCCAGGATCATAGCCGAGAAATACCAGACTAATCATACTGTATTCGAGTTGGGGGCTTCAGATATGTTGAGCATGATTCCAGAGATCCTATTGGCTCAGGATAGCCCTAGTGGCGATGGTCCCAATACATATATAGTGTCGCAACTAACCAAAGAGGCTGGTATTAAAGTTGTTTTATCAGGTTTGGGTGGAGATGAGTTGTTTGTTGGATATGAAAACTTCCATCGTTGGAAGAAACTTAATGACAATCCCTTACTTCATGCTTGGGCAAAAATTCCGCAGGGTTTGAGAAAATGGGGAATAAGTGGCTTGCAAAATCTTACCACTAATGCAAAGTTCTGGAGAATATTGGAACTATTGAAGGTAGAATCCTATCGGATCGATGAAGTATATCCTTTATTGCGACAAGTTTTTACCCAACCGGAATACAGCAAACTTCTGCAGAAATCAAATTTTCCCAATCGAGCTAAGAAAATGTTGGGATCGCAATTGCCTTCTCTTTTGGATATTCCAGTATACAGTCAGTATTCACGAGCAGAAATATTGGGATACACTGGCAATGTGCTATTGAAGGACACTGATCAGATGAGCATGGCCCACGGACTAGAGGTTCGGGAACCTTTCTTTGACCTTGATCTTGCTTCCTGGGTTCTTAGGCAACCTGATACCGCCAAAGAGGGTTTTGGTCCTAAACCGATGTTGACTCGAGCCTTAGGTGATCGATTGCCGAGCGAGATTGTGCATCGGCCAAAAATGGGTTTTTCATTTCCTTGGCGTCAATGGCTATTTGGTCCCCTGAAGCCGATGGCAATGGAGTTTCTGCAGGCACTTCAAAGGCGCCCCGAGTGGAATGCTAAAGGGCTACAAACAATTATGGACCGCCTTCATAGCAACGATCCAAAACTGCCCTGGACAAGAGTTTGGTATCTGGTGGCACTAAGTGCTTGGATGGAAAATAACCTGGACTAGCCTTTTCGAGTTCACATTTATGAGAATTCTTTACCCGATTGGATCTTTATACCCTTCCCAACAAGGTGGCCCTAGTAATACAGTTTATTGGATGGCGGAAGCTCTGACAAGATCAGGACAAGATATTACAGTCATATCCACTAATGTTTTGCTGCCGGCAAATATAGATAGGGATAGGTGGCTGCAGACTTCATTTGGTCGAGTGCGCTATTGCACTGTGAGTAAGCCCAAATGGAGCCTTCCTGTTATTTATCACAGTTTTAGAGAATGGCATAAGATTGATATTGTTCATCTCAATTCGCTTTACCATTTTCCAGCCTTTTTTTTGGCCAATTGGGGGGTTTTGACACAGAAGAAAGTATTTTGGTCAGTACGGGGAAACTTGATGACTGCAGCTCTAGCTCATAAAAGTGCAAGTAAAAGTGTTATCCATTCATGGATTAAGAGATTCTTACTAAATAGGGTTACTTTTCATTCGACTAGTCCGCAAGAAAGTGAATCGATCTTACGGGAGATTTCACCAAAAGCAAACATTGTTGAAATTGGGAATGGAATGAAAATTCCAGTTCAGAAGAAACGCAATAATAAAACTGGAATCTTATACTTGGGCAGGATCCATGAAATTAAGGCTTTAGATAATTTGTTGCAAGGATATGCTTTGTTGCCGCAAGACATTCAAAGCAGATTTCCACTTTGGATAGCAGGGGCTGGAAAGGCTGAGTATTTGCGTCAGCTTAAGGATCTTGCGGCAAATTTGAAGATTGATGATAATGTGCAATGGCTTGGCGTCATCACAGGTGATGAGAAGGAACAAGTATTAGCAGATGCTCACATACTAATTTTGCCTTCACACAGTGAAAACTTTGGAAACGTAATTATTGAATCTCTGGCTCAAGGTACCCCCGTAATTGCTTCAAAAGGTACCCCATGGAGTATTCTTGAAACAGAAAATATTGGATATTGGGTCAACAATGATCCGCAATCACTAGGAACTGCAATCTTGGCATTATTGAACATTAACGAGTCAATGTATTCAAGCATGCGACTTAGAGCACGGAACTTTGTCCTGAATAATTTTGATATTGAAATGCAAATTCCGTTCTGGACAGATAAGTATCAAACAAATAAATGAAACTTCGCCACCTAATTGAACGACTGAGTCGAGGAATAGTATTTACCCGACGATTGCCTGCACAATTTAGTAAACGAAGAATATTCGTTTCACCAGAAGCGGGCGGGCTACGATATTATAATAGTAATTTGGGAAAAATTGACACAGAAATTGCTACTGTAATTTTGCATTGTATTCGCCCATCTCAATCTGTTTGGGACATTGGTGCTAACCTCGGATATTTTTCGCTGATTGCTGCAGATCAAGTTGGACCCAAGGGCCAGATCTTAGCAATTGAACCAGACGAATGGGTATGTACACTGTTAAGAAAAACTCGAAATGCCAATTCAGATCTAGATATTAATATTTTGCCTGTTGCTGTGTCAAATCAGAATACAATTTCTGCATTTGTCATAGCTCAAAGAGCACGCACTACTAATCACCTTGAGGAAGTAAAAGGAAGTACTCAAACAGGAGGAAATAGAGAAATACGACATGTTCCAGTTTATACTTTAGACTATTTAGCTACCTTTTTTAAACCGCCGGATTTCATAAAAATTGATACAGAAGGAGCTGAAGGATTGGTGATAGAGGGAGCCAGTCAAGTATTAAGTCAATACAGGCCAATCGTGTTTTGTGAAATATATTCTGATAACTGGGAAGCGATTTATAACAGGTTCGTTGCACTGAATTACGTAGCGTTTTCAACCAAAGAATTGCCATTTAGTGAAATTAAGACTTACAGTGTAGACAATGTTTTATTTGTTCCTTTTGAAAAAATTTCTCAGGTCTCTTTAATATGATTACGGCTATCATATTGACGTTCAATGAAAAGCTCCATATTGAGCGTTGCATAAGCAATGTTCAGCAAGTTGCGGACGAGATCATCATAGTTGATTCCTTTTCCACTGACGGCACGCAGGAAT
This sequence comes from Saprospiraceae bacterium, assembly GCA_039927395.1. GTDB lineage: Bacteria > Bacteroidota > Bacteroidia > Chitinophagales > Saprospiraceae > JBDSUZ01. Next base: position 3,027 of record JBDSUZ010000416.1, read on the forward strand.
TGGCAAGGGCCTTAGGTGCCAAAGTAATAGAACGAAAATTCATTCATCAAGCAGATCAACTTCAATGGGCAATAGATAATTTAGAATTCAAAAATGAATGGATTATAAGGCTTGATGCAGATGAATTCTTAACCCCTGAATTAGTCAATGAATTGAAGAATAGAATTCCACTACTCCCTCCAGACATTATGGGTGTACATATGAAGAGGAGAGTTTACTTTATGAATCAGTGGATTCGTCGTGGCTATTATCCAATGATATTATTGCGTATTTGGCGCAAGGGACATGCATATGTGGAGCAAAAATGGATGGACGAACACATTAGAATTAAGGATGGCCAAACTCTGACAATGAAATTTGATTTTGTTGATCAAAATCTAAATGGCTTAAGTTGGTGGACCTCAAAGCATAATAGCTACTCTACAAGAGAGGCGATTGAGATATTGAACCGGAAATATCAATTGACAGCGTCAAGTATTTCTAAAGAGGGCTTGAAAAGAGACAAATCTTTTTATTTGAAGTTGCCCTTGTTCCTAAGGCCTCTATTATACTTTTTCTTTAGATATATTTTTAGATTTGGAATTTTGGAGGGCAAGGCTGGCCTAATTTGGCATGTACTTCAAGGTTTTTGGTATCGCTTCCTTGTAGACGCGAAAATTTATCAAATCGAGCGGATTGCACGCATTGAAAACAAATCGATACCACAAGTATTGGATGGGGAGTTTGGGGTTCGGTTGTAAGAAGCATGTAAAAAGAATACACTGGAAGGGAGTTGGTTTTCTTAGAAAAGTTTTTGGTTGTTAGGTTTTGAAAACTCTAAACATTAATCGACTAACGTTTAAATATACAAGATGACTCTTAAAGCTAGATATTTGTTTTTTTTTGCCCCACGTTTATTGGGTTGTATTCTAGTTTTCGGATTTTATATAGGGCAAATAATGATGGTGGAAGTAGACAGATAGTACACAGTATGAAAATTTTAATTTTAGGCAAATAGTATGCTCTTTAACTCTTTGGACTTTGCAATTTTCTTACCGGTTGTTTTTATACTGTACTGGTTTACTACAAAGGGGAATTATAGACTCCAAAATTTTTTACTTTTAATAGCAAGTTACTTTTTTTATGGTTGTTGGGATTGGCGGTTTTTGTTTCTACTGTTCTTTTCAACCTTACTTGACTTTTATACAGGAATAAAAATACACGAGGCAACAAATCAGAAAAATAAATTATTATGGTTATGGCTTAGTGTAACCGTAAATTTAGGCTTTCTTGGGATTTTTAAATACTATAATTTTTTTGCAACTTCATTTGCTAGTGGACTGTCGCTGTTAGGTTTTCAAACAAATTTCACTTCTTTACAGGTGTTATTACCCGTAGGAATTTCTTTTTATACGTTTCATGGTTTATCCTACATAATTGACCTCTATAAAAACAGAATTGCACCCGAAAGAAACTTTGTAAACTATTCTGTTTTTGTTAGTTTTTTTCCATTGCTTGTAGCTGGGCCTATCGAAAGAGCAACGCATTTGTTGCCGCAAATTCTTAAAAAAAGAGAATTTGATTATTCGAAAGCGGTTGATGGAATGCGACAGATATTGTGGGGGTTATTCAAAAAAATTGTCATAGCTGATAATTGTGCAGAATATGCAAATACAATTTTCAATAATTCTGAAGGATATTCAGGAAGTACAAATGTTTTAGGTGCATTGTTTTTTACTTTTCAAATCTATTGCGATTTTTCAGGTTATTCTGATATTGCCTTAGGGACAGCCCGTCTGTTTGGTATAGACCTATTAAGGAACTTTGCTTTCCCTTATTTCTCAAGAGATGTTGCCGAATTCTGGAGACGTTGGCACATTTCGCTATCCTCTTGGTTTAAAGACTATCTCTATATCCCATTAGGCGGTAGTAAGGGAGGGCTATGGTTAAAGATTAGGAATACCTTTATCATTTTCATAGTTAGTGGATTTTGGCATGGAGCAAATTGGACATTTGTTGTTTGGGGATTACTTAATGCTCTTTATATTTTGCCTTCAATAGTTTTCAATACAAATAGAAATAACCTTGACATTGTGGCTAATGGTAAATACCTTCCTTCTTTGAAAGAATTATTTGCTATGATATTTACTTTTGTTTTAACAGTTTTTGCTTGGATTTTCTTTCGTGCTTCAAGTGTTAGAGGAGCTTTTAGGTATATTTCTGAAATATTTTCTGGTTCATTATTTACCACTCCTTATTTTCCTGGGATTGGCAGATCTTTACCAATTATTTTTATTACCTGTTTGTTTTTAATTGTTGAATGGTTTGGAAGAACAAATCAGTATGCAATGGAGGGAATAGAAGCAAAGCTGAATAGACCAACTAGATGGACCATTTATTATGGTATTATTTTAGCAATTTTCTATTTTGCAGGAAAAGAGCAACAATTCATTTACTTTCAATTTTAGGCTCATGAAGCGATTTGCCATTCAATTACTTAAATTTGCGATTCCATTTGTTCTTTTATTTAGCTTGTTTTTGAGTGATTTCCCAGTTTTGAATTATGAAATATTGAATAGTGAACTAGAAGAGAAGATCATTTCTCTTAAAATTGATACTTCGAGACTTAACATAATAATAGCCGGGGATTCTAGAGCGGAGAGACAGTTAATGCCAGCAATATTTAACACAAATACTGGTCTTAGTACGATAAATATTGCTACTACTGGCTGTGACTTGGTAACTGTTGTTTCTGCTATTAAGAAGAAGTATGCCGATAGCGCAAAGTTATGTTTTATAATTAGTGCTAGTAGTTGGCAAGTAAATGATGGTGCGATTGACCACGGTTATTTATCGTTAAATTGTTTTCAAAAGTTAAGCAAAATTGGTAAATTTATTTTGTATAAAAAGTATTTATCGGAATTGCTCGGAATGCAAGTTCAATTATTTAAGGAGTTTGTGCATAGTGTAGTTGGGAATAGAAATTGTCTTAGAATTGATAGCAATGCCTACCCTGAATTGGGTTTTATTGGAATTGAAGGTAGGTTTAAAGTACAAGACAAAAGTAGTTTAAACACGCTTCTTTCAAACCATTCTTGGTATAAGAACAATAGTAATAGTGGATTTCGGTGGGCAATTTTTCAAAATTCCTTAAAGGAGCTTGAAAAGATTAATGCACCTTGTATAATTTACCAGCCCCCTGTTAGTTCATATTGGAAAAGTAATACTGAGAATTCATTTATTGACATAGCGGAAATGGATTATTCTAGGAAGGTGACAATGGAGATACAAAAATATAAAAATATTGTTTTCTTTGATTTCTATTCAAATGATATTCGCGAATTGGACGACAGTATGTACTATGATTATCAACATTTGAACAGGCAGGGAGCAGAGATTTTTTCTGGTTTTTTAGCTAAGAAATTTATGGAGTCCTATGAGTGTAGGTGACGAGTTAATAGTAATCAGGATGTCGGCAATTATGTAATTCAATTTCGGTCTATGAATGTATTTCGGATATGTTTTAACTTTTTAAGCTACGTTTCTGACCATATCTATGGTTTGGAAATTTGGCTTATTTGAATTTTATCTTGTCATTGAATTGAGCATGTTCTAGATTTGAATTGCATCATCTCAATCCACCCCTTTTCCCTGAATATGCTTTATCTAACATCTAGCTCCTTTTAATATGTTCATACTTGGCCTAAATGCCTATCATGGTGATTCATCTGCCTGCCTATTTAAGGATGGGGTGCTGATTGCCGCTTCTGAGGAGGAGCGTTTTCGTCGCATCAAGCATTGGGCGGGAATGCCAACGGAGGCCATCCGCTTTTGTCTGCAAACAGTCGGAATTGACATTAGTCAGGTGGATCATATCGCAATTTCGAGAGATCCAAAGGCGAATATGTCCAAGAAGATTTGGCATCTGTTAACTGAAGGATTTAGTATCAAGGCATTAAAGACAAGGCTGGACAACAGGTCAAAAGTTCAAGATTTTGCAGTCGAATTGGCTGAAGATTTGGGCATTGATAGTTCCAGCATTAGGGCGCAGATTCACCATATAGAGCACCACAGGGCGCATTTGGCTTCAGCATTTTTCGTTTCTCCATTTGACGAAGCAGCCTTGTTGTCAGTTGATGGTTTTGGAGATTTTACTTCTACCATGACAGGTATAGGTCGAGGAAATCAAATAGAAATACTGGGGGAAGTAAATTATCCGCATTCAATTGGCGTTTTTTATTCAGCTTTCACACAATGGCTGGGATTTCCACATTATGGGGATGAGTACAAAGTCATGGGA
>JBDSUZ010000417.1:0-1859 GCA_039927395.1 Saprospiraceae bacterium
ATTTCTGCCTATGACAGAGCTACAGGTATCCGCGCCTTGATCGAACCTGATGTCAAAGCAAGTGATTTTGCAAAGCCCGGGCATATATTTCCACTGCGCGCAAAGGCCGGTGGAGTATTGCGCCGCACAGGCCATACAGAAGCAAGCATCGACTTAGCCAGATTAGCAGGATTCTATCCCGCCGGAGTTTTAGTTGAAATATTGAACGAAGATGGCACCATGGCCAGGCTACCTGAATTGTTGGCCATCGCCAAGAGATTTGATCTCAAATTGATCAGTATCAAGGACTTGGTGGCTTATAGAATGCAAACTGAATCGCTGATTCGCAAGGAAAATACGGTCCATATCGACTCTCGTTTCGGACCCTTGACAATATCAGCTTACACGCAAGTGACTTCTGGCGATATTCATATGGCGGTGCAGATCGGAACATGGGAATCAGATGAAACAGTCACTGTGAGAGTGCACTCTACTCTGGAAACAGGCGATGTACTCGGACTTATCCTGCAAGACTACGGTAATCAGATCAACCGCACGCTGGAATATTTACAAAAAGAAGGCAAGGGAGTATTGCTTTTCATGCGAAATAGTGAAAAAGACCGCTCAATATTGACCCGCTTAAGCGAAATAGGTCATCCAAGCGATCAACCAAACTATCATACTTCGGATCAACGTGATTTTGGTATTGGAGCACAAATCCTTCGTGATCTTGGAATATCAAAACTCAAACTGATATCACGCCAACCTAAACGCAGGATCGGCCTCGAAGGCTACGGTCTGGAGATTGAGGGATACGTGCAGATAAACTAGGTGAATTAGTATCTCAGAATACGGGACAAAAACTGTCAGTGCTATTTTCATAATTTCCAAAATAGGAAATTGAAATTTCAAATGCACCTTGCGCTGTACGGTAGTCAATGATGTCGGTAAGGCTATGATCATAGCTCAGTCCGATCACCATATGCTGTACTTCAAATCCAATCTGAGCACCAATCGCTTCCAATGTGAAGGATTTCTCCTCGCCAAATGCTGGCAGCAAGTTGATTCCAAGATGTAGCGCATTGTTGTTGAATGCTGGAACTTCAATACGTGCAGTCATGCCAACATTGCCGTAAATATGTGGCCCCTGAAAAGCCATCATGGCTCTTGGGATCAATTGAAGGTCTTCGGACAAATACAGTCTCGCACCACCGCTTATGTTGAATCTCGTGTACATTTTTGCACTCAGCTTTTCCTGTTGTGCGGGGTCATCATCCCTTTTGTAAAATGACAATTCAGGACGATTTACATGGAGCATAGATGCTCCAAAGAAAAATCCCGTGGCCTTTTTTGGTGAACTTGAAATGTGCACTCCTACTCCCAAATCGCCGTAAACAAAGTTATTGATTGGCAGATCCTCATTAGTTGGAAATACATATCCATCTGTGCCGTTGAATTGGTCCTCAAAGGTGATCTGCTCGTAATTGAGATTTCGTTGAGATATGGCAAAATTGAAGCCACCGGAGAGAATCGTATTGTTTTTCGGGTCCAATATCTTGTGATAAGCCCCTGCTAGCCCGATAGTTGTATTGGAAAATGAGTAGGGACCTACTTTGTCAGATGAGAAATAAACACCACCTGCTGCTACATCGCTGACGCGTCGCTTTGGATTGAGGTTGAATCGAAGATCCACGCCTGCGGCGAAATTCTTGAAGGGCTTTTCCAGTGGAGAGGCCCATTGATTGCGATATATGCCGAACACTCTAAAATTGCCTTCATAAGCTCCTGTCAGTGCTGGATTGAGCAATATCGGAGAAGCATAAAATTGCGTGTACACGGGATCTTGAGCTGATGCCGGTCGCGAAAAAATGAAAATGAGG
>JBDSUZ010000418.1:0-5894 GCA_039927395.1 Saprospiraceae bacterium
GTGAGCGGATTCTTGATTTCGTGAGCTACTTGCTTCGCCATTTCCCGCCAGGCGCCCTCTCGTTCATTTTGAGCCATCACCTCAGCGCTCTTCTCGAGCTTACTGATCATTTGATTGTATTCATTGATCAACACTCCCAATTCATCCTTATTCTTCCATTCCAAGGGCTCGTTTCTTTTTCCAAGTTTGAAACGCCTCAATTTTTCACCTAGATCGGCAATAGGTTTTGTAATTGAATTTGCAATAAATAATGCTATCGCTCCGGCAATAAGGAGCAAGAACACATAGACATTGAGCAGAGTGCTCATAAAATCTGAAATCAAAATATTGCGATCCTGTTCTGGTTGGTAATTTGGCAAACTCAAGATGGCCACCATCTGGCTTCGATTGTCAAGTATAGCTGCATATGCTGCCTGAAACTTGATGCTTCCTAATTTTTCATCATCATTTAGCAGATAATTCTTCCGCGAATACATCATCTCCCAATATGGCAATGGGGATATCATGCCAGACCGGTTTATTGGGTCAATCAATCGATCATCAGAAGCAGCCATCAATTGCCCTGAAACACTGTAGATCTCAACAGGCGTTTGATGTATGGCTGCAAGAGTCTTGAGTACAGGTTGCAAGTTAGTAGCTAATATCTCCCCGGAATCGGGCCTTGCAATCTGAGATTGTACATCGCTTAGTACGGAAAATGCCTTGTTTCGCAAGTTATTCTTCTGATTTCGCTCGGCAGCATTGCGGAAATAGAAAACAGTGACAGAGCCGATCACGATAAAGGAAAAGAGGATCAATGCAAGAAAGGAAAGTTGAATCTTGTTGCGCAAGGTGATCGAACCTTGTAGGTAATTGCGAATGACTACCGGCAGGAACGGAACAAACCTGTTGAAAAGTAACAATACCCCCACTGAGAAAACTAAGAAAATAAACAAGTAGGAGAACAAGGAAAGTGGCTTACTAAGTCCGATCAGATTTCTCGTCAATATCAGGAGAAATCCTGGCCCCACTTGATAATACAACATTGCTTTTTTCTCTTCAAACTGTTCTACCATTTCTCCTACCTGCAGTTGAGGAGCATCCGCAATCGTCTGCTGAAAATCGGGTCCATTGCTTTCTTCGATTTGACCATCGATGTATATGGCGTAGGAATAATTTCTAAGCTGGCTTATGCCCTTAAATGCGGGAGCCATGCCTTGAAATGCTGGAATTTGACTTAGATCGAGCTTATTCCTCTGAATTTCAATGGCAATACTTCCTTCATTGCCTGCTATAGGGATCTCACCAATGATATGGTGCGGCAAGCTATCATCAACCCAATACCTGAATAGATTGCTTTGAGCGAGCGAGTAAATTTCCTTTTCTTGAAAGTAAACACTTCGAAACTCCTTATTGGGGAGTGGAATGGTTTTAATGATGTAAAACTGCTTCAGATAACTATTTGCGGCAAGTTTTCCTGCTATTTGCCTCGAAAGGATTTCGTATTGCTTCGGATCCAGATTTTGCCTCGAATAGTATTTTAGAGCGGCTGCCTGAATGGTGTTATCAACGGCTGAGATCATCAATGAGTCATTGGGATTGGCCAATTGTTTGACAATTTTTAATCGATTGAGCGTCTCTTGATCTAGATTGAATTTGTAAATCATGATTGAAGAGAAACCCGCAAATACAACCAACCAAATGATCATCCAAGAGAAATTGGGCTTTTCTGACTCAGCAAATAATTCAAAAAGTACGATCAGGATAAAAATGCTCAAGATCAAAGGGATCAGTGGGAGATTTAGTCCTGAATACCGTATATAGGGGAGGAGTAATATGAAAGCAGCGCTCAACAGGCCAACTCTGAATAGAAGTGGCATCTGCAGATGAGCAATATTTAGCGACAGTCGTTGGCAAAGCAGGAAGACGCTGAATATGAGAAAGACGATTTGCAGCAACACCAGCAGTCCGGTAATATCAAGATAGAAGACATTGTCGAAATCAAAATGTTGGTCGGGCTTATTGATCAGAGATTGGCAGATCTTACAAATCACGAGAATCACTACGAGCAGCCCAAAGTAGTTGCCAAATCCCACATAAAGCTTCCGCTTTGAACTTATGTGCTTGCTTGAGGCAACTGATTGCTCCTGAGTAAAATAAATCGATAGCCAAAGCAAGAATCCTGTGTCGAGCAGCTGGTTGACGACCGAACCAGAGATCTTGTTTTGGACTAACCATGGATTTAGCCAAGGCAAATGACTCAAGATGAGAACGCTAATTCCGCTTTGTTCGATGAGATATGACAATATCAAGAAAGTGACGAAAAGGAGAAACCCGCCTATTATGAAGCCATATTCGCTCCGCCATATTCTGCTATAATGCCTGATGGTATAGCAAATGCTTATTAGCAGTATAAAAACTAATAAGCTTAGCCCAATTGGAAAATCCGGTAGACTCGCTGTATCTGTGCTGAACAAATATGAGAATGGTTTTTGATTTGCAAGACCTAATGGATTAGGACTTACAATAGAGCCATTCTGGATATTTGGTGGAATATCGGGATGCAATGGAAATATTGTTTCCATGCGATTTCCACCCTTGTTGACATACGAAATTGGAAGTAAGACTACAGCTTTGACGCTTCCAAAATTGCTTACCCACAGGCCTTTCTTGTAACTTAGGAAATCCCCTGCTGGAAGCTTGACATATTGTCGAATGATTCCATCAGCAGTTGTCTTCCATATACTTTCAGGTGGCAGAGTTTCCTGAGTACTCCAAAATACAGGCTTGCTACGATCAAAGAGAAAGGTTTCAAACTTCTTATGCGTCAAGGACTCTCTAAAGGAAATGAATTCTTCAGAGCTGACTTTCAGCTTGGTGGATAGGAATAATTGAGTGAGTATAGAATCATCAGAAAGCAAATTCCGGATATGCCGATCTTCGGACCGGATTTCAGCAGAGAGTTCACGTGCATATCGTTTGATCTTGCCAGGTCTATTGACCATCCAATATGCAAATAGACTTAGTCCCAGCAAAACTAGACTGATTATTATAGATACCTTACCTTTGTGCTGAGATCCGATCAATTGCTAAATGTGGTTTATTAATATTAAAGATATATATAATTTGTATATCTGTGTAAACTGCTTTGGGATGATCGATGGTTTTAAAGAAAAGCTGAAGGTAGACTGTCGCTTTGCATTACTGCGAAGAGGAAAGTCCGGACAACGCAGAGTACCGCACCATCTAATGGATGGAACATCTGGTAACAGATGGATAGAAAGTGTCACAGAAAATTACCGCCAGGTCTTGACCTGGTAAGGGTGAAAACGTGAGGTAAGAGCTCACGAAATGCCTGTAGCAATCAGGTGTTTGGATAAACCTTGTGGGTTGAAATGCCATGTATACCGGTGTCCCGTAAGGGATTAAGGGTGACTCGCCCGATGCCGGGGGGTAGGCAGCTAGAAAGCATATGTGAATATGCTTCCAGATAAATGACAGTCCCAGACAGAATCCGGCTTATCGCCTTCGGCCCAAAAAAAAGAGGCTGTTCACATCCGTGACAGCCTCTTTTCAATATTTTCACTTAGATCTTAAAGATCTGAAGGGGCGGCATCTGTTTCGTTAGACAGAGTGTACATGATCGAAAAGCGTAAGGTATTATCAAGCGGATTGCGATTGTTGGTAGTTGGAACTAGGTAAGAAAGGTTGATTCCAAACACATTGTATTTCAATCCGATACCTACAGTGGCGTAGTTTCTACCACCCTTAGTTTTGTTTTCGTAGAAATAACCAGCACGGATAGCGAACTGTTTGTTGTACCAGTATTCTAGCCCTGCAGAATAAGCCAATTCTCGTATCTCTTCACTAAATCCACCTGGAGCATCGCCAAATGATTTGAATAATGCACTAACAGGAGAACCTTCCCGGTGATCGGCGATCGCATTACCATCTTCGTCCTTGTAGAATCCATTGTCGTCAAACTGTGGCGTGGGTACTAACAATTTGTTGACATCGACAGTGATTGCAAACATGTTGTAATCATCAATATTCATATTGTAGAGAATTCCCAGACCCAGATTCTGCGGCAAGAAATCACTCACATTCGGAGTATAGGAAATCTTATTGCCAAGATTGCTGATTGCCAAACCTACTTGAACGTCATCTTTTCTAACCCCAACTTTATTCTTGTAAGTAAATGACACGTCAGCAGCACCTGCTACACCGGCCTTGATATCGACGTTGTCGACTCTTTGTCCTGCGGCCAGATTAGAGTTGATGAAGCGACCGGTGACACCGGCTGCGAAATTGTCAGAGAGCTTTCTGTTGTATGATAAGGAAAGTTCAAATTCATTGGGGCGACCCGTCCCAAGCGGTTCCGCATTGTCATTTGTGAATTGAATGTCACCCAATGACAGATATTTCATGTCAAAACCAAGTGTTTGGTTCTTTCCTATTTTGGCGTAGCCAGCGAGATAAGCCAGAAACACATCTTGGAGTCCGATACTTCTCAACCATGGAGAATAAGTAGCGGAAATACCCAATTTATCATTTACCCAAGCAAGCTTGGATGAATTGTAATGTTGTGAATTGGCATCAGGAGTCAGAGCTACACCAGCATCACCCATTGAACCTCCACGGGCATCAGGAGCAATACGCAAAAATGGTACGGCCGTGATAATAGAATTAGAGCATGGTTTTCCGTTGGCATCTACATAGTATCCTTTACTAACATTGTAACTGCATTGGGCTTGAAGGTAGGGGAGAGAGCAGGCAAATAGGGTGATAATTGCCAATAAGCGTTTTATTTCATTCATTAGTCGACTTTTTACTCCTGTTTATACGCTTTCAGATACTATTTAGTATCCGAGAACAGTAATGTTGAAAAATAAATATTGATCCATTTTGTGATCAATAGATGTATTAAGGTACAAATATAGACAAATAGGAAATTATTTTAGGAGCACCACCTTTCCGAATTTAGCATCACGGTTCTTTGGTGAGGCAAAACCACTATCCGCAGGTAGCACAATCGAGACACGATAGACATATATCCCGTGAGCTAATTGGTTGCCATCGTCGCCGGTACCATCCCACAAAATGCACGGTTCGCTGCTGCTGCCACCAAGTAATTCTTGGCGCAAGGTCTTGACTTTTCTTCCCAATTGGTCGAATATGGTTACTTCAGCCATGGCCTGTATTTGATTGAGATTGTGCTCAAAACTAATGCAGGTGGATTGAGTAAAAGGATTGGGATAAGTAGTCAGGTCCGTAATGATTGGCCTATCTTCAATGATGATCTTAAAGGTAGTTGTGCCGACGGCAGAATTATTGGCCGAATCCCAGGCTTTTACATGGATGGTATATGTTCCAGGCTTTTCGATATTAAGCGGGTACTCTACCGTTCCCCTAGTATGATCATCCAGAGCAGCCCTAAAGAAGTCGTTTAGGACAATCTTACTATTTTCGTCACCATCAATAGTAGCAGTAAGATCGTGTCCGATGCTAGTGCCTGATACATTGATACCACTATCGTCGCGCAGATCAAGTAGTAAAGTTGGTTTTGGAGCAGTGATGCCACCAGATCTGAAATGGAATGAGTTGATATACACCCCCACGATTGGTGGTGTGTCATCTGTTGAATTCTCCTCAGCTCCCCCTATCACCAGCGAGTCATATGAACCTGCAGCATCGCGATCTATGCCATCGGTGGCATAAAGACTAATCTTGCCATGGCCGAAATCATAATCAATGTCTTTTGGGACGACAAAGCTGAATTCAAATTGTCCATCCTTTATAGTCGATTCACCCTTAAAGATGACAGACTTCTGTACCTCAAAGGTCTTTATTGGAATATTTTGCGGTCCCTGTCCTAAGGTTTGTAAAGCGGTCGGTTTGTCAAAAACAGTTGGGTA
>JBDSUZ010000419.1:0-4757 GCA_039927395.1 Saprospiraceae bacterium
CATTGACTTTGGCACTCCACTCAACACAGATTTTTTGCCTTCTTTCAACTTAAGTGATTCCCAATTTCGTTTGACCGTTTCCTCATCTTCTGCGATCACGTCCCCATAAATATGCGGATGCCTATGAATCAACTTCTCACAGACCGCATTTAAAGCAGAAGCAATGTCCCAGGCATTTTGCTCGGAAGCTATTTTGGCATAAAATACTAAATGCAGCATCAGATCACCAACTTCTTCCTTGATGCCTTCACTGTCCTTGAGCAAGATCGCATCAGCTAGTTCGTAGGTTTCTTCCAAAGTGAGAATTCGCAGCGAGTCCCAAGTCTGTTTCTTATCCCATGGACATTTGCTGCGCAAGTCATCCATGATTTGCAGGAGTCTTTCAAAGGCTAAAGCTGCTGCTGAGGGCTCGATACTACTCATTGGTGCAGATTCAATATATGACCCATTTGGTCTTGTTTGACTTTGAGATACAGAGCATTATCGATCGTGGGTACTGATAGTACTGGGATACGACCTAGTAATTCAAGTCCACTTTCATCTATAGCGCGAATTTTTGCAGGATTATTGGTGAGCAACCAAAGCTGATGAATACCCAAATCTATCAAAATCTGGACCGCTAAATCATATCTGCGATCATCAGCTTTGAGGCCAAGATGCAAATTTGCTTCTATCGTATTCATCCCTTGATCTTGCAGTTCATAAGCTTTCAGTTTATTGATCAAGCCAATGCCTCTTCCTTCCTGTCGCAAATAGATCAATACACCATTTCTATTGGTTAGATAGTCCATCGACAATTGCAATTGCTTACCGCAATCACACTTTTCGGAGTGAAATACATCACCAGTAAGACATTCCGAGTGAATCCTGACATAAGCAGGCAACTCAGGATTGAAATCCTGTTGAAGCAATGCGAGCTGGGGCATTCTCTCCTCGGGGGATTCTGCATAAGCCAACACATTAAATGTTCCCCATTCTGTAGGCAACCATGCCGAAGCCTGTTTGCTCAATATTTCTTGTTTCATTGAAATGTAAAAGTACTAAACAGCTACTATAACGGCCTCATTACGATTATGGTTGCAGGAATATTTAGATCCTGCGGATATACTCAATGATGATTAAGTCTCACTTAGTGTTAAGACAGGAATCAGGGGGAATATTGAAGAAAGGGGATGCGGTTAACGCCGTCTCATGCCAACAAGTCGCAACCAATTGCTGCGGATAACTCCCAGTAAAATAACAGCAAATGCTAATACTAAAATGAACATCTAAATTACAAATTGTAATCAAAAATGCTTTATTACTCCTAAATAACCAAAATAATTGGGGCGGTCTAAAACATAAATGTATTTGACAAGCTTTGCGTACTGATAATTAAATATTTATAAAATCAATTTTGTAATATAAAAGCTATTGAAATATAATTTAATGCCTGCAAACCGCATAGTCAGCATCAATTTGCAGGCACTAAATTGCTCTATTCAATCGGTTTCAACCAATCCAAATGTGTGGTTTTGAACTTCTTAACTTTAGGATTGATCACAATCTGGCAATATGCTTGATCGGGATTATTTTTGAAGTAATTCTGATGATAATCTTCTGCTGGATAGAAGACCGTAAATGGCTCCAAACTGGTTACAATCTTGCCATCCCACACTTGAGGCGCCACATTTGTAATCGAAGCTTGGGCTAGTTTCTTTTCCTCTTCATTTTGATAAAAAATAGCAGATCGGTATTGAGTACCGGCATCGTTACCTTGGCGATTCAATGTCGTTGGATCGTGAATGGCCCAAAATACCTCGAGCAATTGGTCGTAACTAATTACTGCAGGGTCATAGTGAATCTGAATTGCCTCCGCATGACCAGTTTCACCTGAACATACTTCTTTATAGCTCGGATCCTTGACTGCGCCTCCAATGTAGCCGCTGACAACTTTATCGACCCCTTTGAGGTCAGCAAAAATGGTTTCTATGCACCAAAAACATCCACCGGCAAGCGTTGCTGTTGCCAATTTTCCAGATTTTTCCATATTCGATACGAATGGTTTAGTAACTTCCTTTCCTTTGTTTTGGCTCTGACAAGCAGTCCCAAAGCATAAGATCGTGAGGGCAAAAATTAGAGATTTCATAGGTTTGATTTTACAAACAATTAATACAGTCAAAAGATCTGATATCATTCATTTTCCAAGACCCTGCGAAGCAGTTGATTGAGGAACGAATACTCGATCAGAAAACCGTCATGACCATAAGAAGATTCCAAAAGACAAAGTTCAGCTCCTTTTATATTTTCTGCCAAAAATCTTTGTTCTTCGATGGGAAACAACAAGTCAGATGAAATACCTACGATAAAAGTTTTGGCCTGGATTGTGGCAAGTGCTGCGGTTGCTTCTCCTCTCCCTCTGCCGACATCATGAGTATCCATAGTCCTTGAAAGCGACCAATAGCTCCAGGCCCTGAAGCGGTTGCTCAATTTGCTTCCTTGGTACTGCAAATATGAAATCGATTTGAAATCCTGGATCTTTTCTGGAATATCTTCTTGAGTCCTGTTAAACGTCTGTGCATTTCGATAGGAAATGATAGCAATTGCGCGGGCAGCCTCCAATCCTTTGATAGCTTCTCCATTTACATAAAAATCCGGATCTGCCATCATTGCCATACGCTGCGCTTCATTGAAGGCTATCCCCCAAGGCGAATGTTTTGCATTGCAGGCCATGGGAATTATATTATCAAATCGCAAAGGCTCCTGTACAGCCCACTCAAGCGTCTGCTGCCCACCCAATGATCCACCAAGTAATAGCCCTATTCGCTCGACACCAATGTGATCCGCTAATAACCGATGACCTTTGACCAGATCCTTAACAGTTATCAAAGGAAAATCTAATGCATATGGAGACTCGATTGCAGGATTGATTGAATACGGAGAACTTGAACCATAACAGGATCCAATCATATTGGCACAAACGATAAAATACCTTGATGGATCGATCGCCTTACCAGGACCAAACAAGCCGGCCCACCAATCCGAAGCATCAGCATTGGCAGTAAGGGCATGACAAATCCAAATTACATTAGACCTGTCTTCATTGAGAGTACCACTGGTCCAATAGGCGATATCTAATTGATGGATCAGCTCGCCTGATTCGGTCTCAAAAGGAATATCGGATGTGAAAAATTGCAAAATGTGGAATTTATATGCAATAATAAGCAAGAATGATGTCTTATGATCCAGCTTACAATGCCCGCGATTTTCAAACAGCAATTGCGTCTACCCCATTTAATTGGTAGCAATAACCTTTTCCCTCCATATGATCGATTAACTTTATTGCAAATTAGAAGCAGGTGGAAATCAATATTAGAAGAGTATCGGGCACATATCATTGTGAATCAATCAATGCAAATGGCAATACCGTATCGACAGATGGGGCATTAAATATCGGAGGCACAGCACTTGGTATGCGCCCTATGGAATTGGTACTTGTGGCCTTGGGCAATTGTTCGCTTATAGACGTAGTGATGCTTTTAGAAAAACAAAGGCAAGTATTGGATGATATCAGGGTACGTATCATTGCTGAAAGAGAACCGGATAAAGTCCCTTCATTATTTACCGACATCCATCTGCATTTCACGTTAATAGGATCGATCGATCAAAAAAAGGCAGAAAGAGCTGTACAGTTATCGATGGACAAATATTGCTCAGTAGGTCAAATATTGAAGCATACGGCCAGAATTCATTCAAGTTTCGAAATACTTGCAGCATGAAGAAATATCAACCTGAGACAAACGCAATCAGAATTCAAGCTGAGCAAAGCTCTTTTCAAGAACACGCTGTTCCCTTATATTTAAGTTCATCGTTCACATTTGGGGATGCCGAAGAGATGAGGGCCACATTTGCTGATGAGCAAGCAGGCTACGTGTATTCGCGCTACGCAAATCCCAATACTGAGGAGTTAATACAGAAAATGTGTGTACTCGAGGGAGCTGATGACGGCATAGCAACCGCATCGGGCATGGCAGCGGTATTTGAAAGCCTAGCTGGCTTGCTCAGCGCTGGTGATCATATTGTAGCATCAAGAGCAGTTTTTGGTTCTACGCACCAGATTCTTACTCAGATTCTGACAAGATGGGGCATCAAGCACACTTATGTGTCTGGGACAAATATTGAGGAATGGGCCTCTGCCCTCACACCAGCGACAAAGATATTTCTCTGCGAAACTCCTTCCAATCCCGGTTTGGATATCATCGACATCAACAAGCTCAGTGTACTTAGCAAAGCACACAATATCATCCTGAATATTGACAATTGCTTTGCAACTCCTTATATACAACAGCCGATTCCCTTGGGAGCAGATCTAGTGACACATTCGGCAACTAAGTATATTGATGGCCAGGGGAGAGTTTTAGGAGGATTAGTGTTGGGCCGGCAGGACCTAATCGACAAGATTCGATTCTTTCATCGACACACTGGACCTTCAATGTCTGCCTTCAATGCCTGGATTCTTTCCAAAAGCCTAGAGACTCTATCCATTAGGATGGACAAACACTGTTCGAATGCCATGGAAGTTGCCAATTTTCTTGGAAAATCTAATAGAGTAAAATCTGTCATTTATCCTCATTTGCCCTCGCATCCTCAATATGACATCGCTAGAAAACAGATGAAAATGGGTGGTGGAATAGTAAGTTTTGAGTTAGAAGGAGGGATCTCAGCAGGCAAGAAATTCCTTGATGCAGTAAGGATGTTTTCACTTACTGCAAATCTCG
>JBDSUZ010000420.1:0-2135 GCA_039927395.1 Saprospiraceae bacterium
AAAATGACTTTTGGCCAGGAAAATGGAAATCGGTAGACTGGAGCGAAAGGGATTCGGGACTCTGCATGCATATTGATTGTATCACAAAAGTACAATCAAGCCTGAGTAATCAAAGGCAAAATGCAAATGGATTTTTGGAGAGAAAAGAAAGGGGAAACCTAAATAGCCTTCTTACTATAAATACTTGATGAGATTCCTGTCGGTTAGGATCTCTTTGAGCTCTTTCAATAAGGCATATTGATTGGGCATCGAGCGCTTAAAAGCATCTTTGATGGCTATGTACGAGCCCTTTTCTAGATCGGGAAGCACTTCTTTGAGGCGATTCTTCATCAATTGCACATCATGCCTGACCATGCTACTTATCGCTGGTAGATCATGCCAATCTGCTTCGATCGCCACAGCTTGAATCGTTTCTCCATTCTCAGGATCGACCATTTCAAGTTGGATCATTTTGTCATTTTCAGTAAGGTCGCTATCTGAAGCCTCAATATCACGACGTGGGATAAGGTATTGCTCCGGACCAGAGTTGACTTGCTGAATTTGCATGAAAACTTCTAGCCCTTTTTCGGCAAAACGATAAATGAATAAATGCGCCTTCTCTATAACTCCCATTGTCTACTTCAATTCGGCTGCCTTCTAGGTATGATCCTTGAAACCTGCCATTTGTTAAGATGCAAATGTAAATAAAATTTTACGCTATGCATGTTCTGAAAAACATTATTTGCCTACTGGCTTGAAAACATTTGATTTATTGCAGTTTTTTATCAATCAAGAGAGCAATGACGTCGCAGCTTGTCCTTTGATTGTCTTGTCCTTAGGCAAATAAAAGCTGACGATCTTATGAAATACAAGTGCTAAAAAAATCTTCTCCTCATCCTTAGTCCAAGGTATCATAAAGTTAAACACTCGCGGATTGACAGAAGTTTTAGACATTTTTGGATCATTGATATACGCAATTCTCCTTTCTGCTACAAAAATGGGAAACATATCATTTTCGGCACCACCAATATGTCCTATTACCTTATTAGTACCCGCTTGATACAAGATCTCTTCAGTGAGATGACCAAGTGGCTGGGTATCAAAATAGATTTGAACGATGTCCTTCTTAATGCGATACACCAGTTCGTGACTTGCGGTCTGAACCAATAGCAAGCGATCAGATCGACTGCCAGGATATTCCTTGTAGGCGTATGCAAACATATTTTCCTGATAAATGGACTTGAAATGGCCTTTGATCTGTTTGCCAAAGCCAACGGACTTAACTTTCTGTTGGTGGTTAAATGCAAGCAAATCAGCATCTTGTTCATTCCAAGGCACAAGTTCAATGCATTGATCAGCAATGTACTCCTTCATGTGTCCGATATCGGAATTGACCCGCTTATCGCCTGGATTGAAGTCTTTGAAATATTTAGTAGCGATCAGATAGGCAATCAGGCCACCCAAAACATAAACAACCATAGTGTTTGAATTGCAATTTTAGAATTGCTGCAAAAATAGGCATTTGGAATTAGTCACCCAGATAGGATCGCAAAGCGCTCTTATTATAGCTTTTGCGCAATCGGCGAAGGCCTCTCTCTTTGATCTGACGAACTCTCTCTCTGGTCAAGCCATAAAGTTCTGCGATCTCCTCCAAGGTGAGCGGCTTGTTGTCTTCCAAGCCAAAATACGCCGAAAGCACTTCCATTTCTCTTGGCGACAATATCGAAAGTCCTGTGCGGAGTTCTTCCCTCAATGAATCTTCCATTAATCGATTGTCGGGACTGTTGTCATCTGCCATTGTCATTAGATCAAGCAAGGTGGAACTATCCTCGTCATTGCCTAAGGGGGCATCTAGGGAAGTATGTCGGCTGTTGCTTTTGAGCATATTGCTCACTTCTTTGGGTGTGATGTCCAACAGTTCTGCCAATTCCTCTATTGTAGGCTCTCTTTCGAATTTCTGAATGAAGGAAATGTTCGCGTCATTGACCTTGCTATACGACCCAGCTTTATTCAAAGGGAATCTAACAATCCTTGAGTACTCAACAATAGCCTGCAGTATGGATTGTCTGATCCACCATACTGCGTATGAAATGAATTTGAATCCTCTAGTCTCATCAAAACGCTTGGCCGCCTTCATAAGGCCCAGATTGCCTTCA
>JBDSUZ010000421.1:0-5344 GCA_039927395.1 Saprospiraceae bacterium
GGTGCCGGCCACCTCGGCAAAGTGCATATAAAGTGCTGGAAATCCGTCGAAAATATTGTGATTATCGGGTTTTATGACCCGGATACAGAGTCCGCAAAGGCGACAGAAACGGAGCTTGGAATCAAACTATTTGATTCTGCTGAAGAATTGATCAAAGCTGTTGACATCGTCGATATAGTAGCAACTACAAGCCAGCATTTTGCACTCGCGATGCTTGCAATGGATCATAAGAAGTCAATTTTCATCGAAAAACCTCTAGCCGCTACAATCCAAGAGGCTGAAATGATCGTCAATAGGTCTAAAGAATTAGGAGTATTGGTTCAAGTCGGACACGTAGAGCGTTTTAATCCAGCATTTCTTGCGGTGAAGGATCAGACGCTCAATCCCCAATTTATTGAAGCCCATCGATTGGCAAATTTCAATCCTAGAGGAACTGATGTGGCAGTGGTATTGGATCTGATGATCCACGATCTTGATATCATATTGGAACTAGTCGGGTCAGAAGTAGTCAAAGTACACGCCAGTGGCGTATCGGTTGTGAGTGAAACAGAAGACATCTGCAATGCCAGGATAGAGTTTGCCAATGGTTGCATAGCAAATATCACAGCGAGCCGTATTTCATTTAAGAAAATGAGGAAAATGCGACTCTTTCAAAAGAATGCATATATAAGTTTAGATTTTCTCGAAAAAGAGGCTCAGATCATCCGTTTGATCGATGACAAAAACGTTAGTACTAACGACAAAGATCGTTTCATCCCCTTGGAGACAAGTTCAGGTTTGAAATGGGTCGATATTAGTATGCCCGAAATTCAGGAAAATAATGCCATTCAATCCGAATTAGCATCATTTGTGCGTTCAGTGTCTGACAATACTCCAGTAGAGGTACCCGCTTCGGCCGGGCTCCGCGCATTGTATTTAGCTGATCAGATTTTGGTGGCTATGAAGGAACAGAAACTAAATTTGTAATATGCAGAAAAACAGAACAATCCGCCCTTTATACAAGGCGCTGCTTATACTTGTGGTTATGTGTTGTGCTGCTTGCCAAGATGAAGTAGAGCCAATTCCTGCTTTTGTTACGGTAGCGCCATTTACTTTGACAACAGATGCCGCAGAGGAAGGTTATCCGAGCATCAATTTGCCTGACGCTTGGGCGTATGCCGACAGTATATTCTTAGGCGGATTTGGAATAAATCGTCCATTTCCTGTCTTGGAGGAAGGAATTACCCAATTAGAGATATTTCCAGGTTTCCGAGACAATGGTATCAAAGCTGCGCCGGATATTTATCCATTTTACACCACGGTCAAAGTAAATGTTGACCTCAAGCCTGGTGAAATTGACACTATTTATCCTCAAATAAAATACCGCTCAGGCCTGGCATTTCCCCTGAGAGATAATTTTGATTTCAGCACAGTGATGGAATCCGATCTGGATTCAGATCCTGAAACGAAGCTCGAGTTGAATCAGTCAGAAGCAATATATGGCCCTTCATGCGGCAAAATCACGCTCAGCAAAGATCATTCAAAGGTGCAGGTAGCCTGCAATTTCATATTGTCGGACCTGCCAACAACAGGGCAAGCAGTTTATTTGGAACTAGACTACAAAACTGATGTTCGTTTTGCCGTTGGAGTCCTTGGCTATATTCCTAGTTCAGGTGCTCAATCCATTGATGTGGTGTACGTCAATCCGAAAGATAATTGGAATAAGATTTATGTCAATCTCAGTGAAGTTTTACATTTGTCGCAATTAGACGATTACAAGATTTACTTGGCAGCCATCTATACAGGAGATGCAGCAGTCGATGAGAAACAAAACATATATGTCGATAACCTCAAAGTCGTCTATTTCAACTGAGGCATATGCGCAATAGGAAAGGGGATAGTCGATTGTATATTTTCGCCGATTATTGTACAGCTATATTGGCCTGGACGATCTTCTTCCTCTATCGCAAAGATTTGGAAGGAGCTGAATTGTCTATTGAAATTCTCAAGGATCCCAAATTTCTATACGGAATCTTATGCATTCCCCTTGGCTGGATTCTTTTCTACTCCATATTTGACAAATACCGAGACATCTACCGCATATCGCGGCTTTCAGTATTGTTCAAGACTTTTTTCCTCACATTTCTGGGAGTATTATTCTTGTTTTTTACGCTGATTCTCGATGATTTTGTCACCGATTATCACACCTATTACAGTTCGTTTTTTACCTTATTGTTCCTACATTTTACATTAACAGCAAGCATGCGTATGTTCTTGCTTACAAGGGCTAGCCAAAGGCTCAAGGCAGGTAAGACCACCTTTAAGACGCTTATAATTGGGGGAAATTCCAATGCTCTTGACTTATATCAGGAAATCACAACTCGGTCCAAAAGTTTAGGTTTTCAGTTTGCAGGATTTATCGACGCAAATGGTGAGACTTCAGATGAACTTGCAGCAATGATTCCAAGACTTGGAAGTTTCGACGACCTAAATGCCATTATTGTCTCTGAGGAAATAGAAGATATTATCATAGCAATTGAGACTTCGGAGCACGCAAAATTGCGTGATATTCTCAATGTACTTTTCGATTTTGGTGATCGTATCTATGTGCGAATCATCCCCGATATGTATGACATTTTGCTGGGGACGGTGAAGATGAACCATGTGTTTGGAGCTGTTCTGATTGAAATCAACCAGGACTTGATGGCCGAATGGCAAAAGCTTGTAAAGCGCTTGATCGACGTCGCAGGAAGCCTGGCTTTGTTGATACTCTTGAGCCCTGTTTATGCTTATATAGCTATTAGGGTTATGTTCTCATCTGAGGGTCCGGTATTTTACAAACAAGAAAGAATAGGACTTCACGGCAAGCCATTCAATATATTCAAATTCAGGTCAATGTACCTCGATGCTGAATCGCTTGGTCCACAACTTTCCAATGACATGGACGCTCGCTGCACTCCCTGGGGCGCTGTGATGAGAAAATGGAGATTGGATGAACTACCACAATTCTGGAATGTGCTCAAGGGCGACATGTCTATTGTCGGTCCAAGACCTGAAAGGCGTTTTTACATTGATCAGATACTCAAGGAGGCACCCCATTTCAAGCATTTGCTAAAGGTAAGGCCGGGAATAACTTCTTGGGGGCAAGTGAAATACGGCTATGCATCGCACGTCAAGGAAATGATCCAAAGGCTCAAATTCGACATCCTCTATATCGAGAATATGTCGCTTGCCCTTGATTTCAAAATCATGTTTTACACCTTAGTGGTGTTATTGCAGGGAAAAGGGAAATAATAGGGTTGTCTCCTTCGCGGAAACATTACCAATCAACTCAAATTCTTTCGATAATTATTGCAGAAGCGCCGCCGCCGCCGTTGCAGATGGCTGCCATTCCGTACCTAGCATTTTTGCTATGCAATACGTTGATCAAGGTCGTTATGATTCTGCTGCCCGAACTGCCCAGTGGGTGTCCAATCGCTACGGCTCCGCCAAATACATTTACTTGTTCCTCGCTGATGCCCATGGTGTCGATAAATGAAAGCGCAACAACGGCAAAGGCCTCATTAACTTCAAAATACTCGATATCCTTGATGTTTAGTCCAGCTCTTTGTAGGGCGATATTGGCTGCCTTTGATGGAGCAGTAGTAAACCATTTTGGCTCATTGGCAGAATCTGCGAATGACACTATACGAGCAATTGGTTTGAGATTGTGACTTTTGACAGCCTCTTCAGAAGCTAATACCAAAGCAGATGCGCCATCATTTAATGTAGAAGCATTTGCCGCAGTAACTGTTCCTGCGGGACCGAAAACAGGTTTAAGACCTGCTATCTTGTCAAATTGCACTTTCCTGAATTCTTCATCTTCAGTTACCAATATCGAGTCGCCTTTTCTTTGTGGGATTTCCACGGGCACTATTTCCTTAGAGAAATCACCGCTTTCAGTAGCAGCTGCTGCTCTTTTGTATGATTGGATTGCAAATGCATCTTGTCTTTCACGGCTAATCTGGTATTTCTCAGCAGTTGCATCGCCTCTAGTTCCCATTGCTTCTTGGTCAAATGCATCTTGAAGACCATCTCGCTGCAAGCCATCGAGCAATTGTCCGGGGCCGAATTTGTATCCCCATCTAGCGCCAGGTATGTAGTAAGGAATATTGGACATGCTTTCCATCCCGCCGCTGACGACAAGATTATTTTGGCCAAGCATGATAGATTGTGCTCCGATCATCGTAGCCTTCATCCCAGACGCGCAGACCTTATTGATTGTCGTCGAAGGTACTTGGGGCGGGATGCCTGCTCCGATCATCGCCTGTGTCACCGGTGCTTGTCCTAGGTTGGCTGATATCACGTTGCCCATAAACACTTCATCGATCTGATCTGCGGCAACACCTGCTGCTTCAATCGCGCCCTTAATAGCTACGGAGCCTAATTGAGTTGCGGAAAATGTTGAAAGTGCACCACCAAAGCTGCCCATAGGCGTTCTCTTGGCTGCAACTATATAAACTGGATTCATCGGGTATATTTTTTTGTTGGCGATCATCGCGATCAACCGTTACCAAAGTTAGTAAAGTAAACAGGTGGAGGGGGATTGTAGTTTTGAAAAAGGGGGTTGACTGGAAAAGGGCTAGGGCCTAAGGCATAAATAAGGTTTGCGAGTTTGCAAAGTTTGCGAGTTTGCAAAGTTTGAACAGTGTACTTGAATCGCATTAAAACTACCACGGCCTTAGGGCCACTCCTTCATAGAAGGGGAAAACATAGAATTTTAATCGGTTAGTCGTTTTCAGAAAATGGATTGAAATAACCTAAACTTGCATATCCAAGGCCAAATGAGTCTGTTCCCCTCTCGAGGGGTGGACCCGCGAAGACGGGGACGGGGTGGTTCAGAATCCAGTTTCTTGCTCTCATCAAATCATCGGAATGTTGCTGGGCGCTAGGCTTTGGGCGTTGGGAAGCAGCCAAATCTATTGGATTCATCTTTTCGACTCGTCAAATCATCAAAGAATAGCAAAGCGACCTTCCTAATCTATAATACTGATGCAATTGGCATCGAGCGAGACAAGGCAGGCCATTGTCTCTACCTCGTATCTGATAATCATTTGATTCCTCATGATGATATTTGTTTGTAGCGCGCGCATAAGATTTTATGCGCCTACAATGAATTCTATTCGATATTGTGGCCCCGTGATAATGCTTTTCAAAGGGGGCAACCACGAAGGATTGCCCTCCAGCATTTTGGATTCCACATTGCGTATCATGAGAGGCATCTCCCACATGCGACCCCTCTGAGGCCGAAATTTTTTTTAGATCCCTTTTGCTAGCAACATTTGACTCCTTCGGAGTCAGAAATCATATGATCAATTATGACGTA
>JBDSUZ010000422.1:0-4470 GCA_039927395.1 Saprospiraceae bacterium
GTATGGGCAACTGTGTGAGGGTTCGAGTCCCTCCTTCGGTACTTCGAAGGCTAGCTATTCTTGATGAATAGTTAGCCTTTTGTGTTTCCAGAACTTGGACTACGCGAAAATCGTACGATTTTGTACCATATGTCGCCTCAATTCGTTAATAGCATATGCGTTTACTTTTCTGCCTTTTCCTATTCTCCTTTCAGCTTTCGGCGCAGCCAATGCAATTGGCATTGCTCAAATACAACGGGGGAGGAGATTGGTATGCCAATCCTACTTCCCTTACCAATCTAGCCAGGTTTAGCAACCAAAGACTTCATACCCAATTTGATATCGAATATGCTACAGTCGAAGTAGGAAGCGTCGAACTATTTCAATATCCATTTGTCCATATGACTGGCCATGGTAATGTGGTATTTTCTGATGTCGAAGCCCGCAATCTGAGGCAGTATTTGCTAGCTGGAGGATTTTTGCATATTGATGACAACTACGGAATGGATCCATATGTCAGACCAGCGATGAAGAAGGTCTTTCCTGAATTGACTTTTGTTGAATTGCCGTTTAGCCATCCGATCTACCATCAGACATTTCAGTTTAAGGCTGGTTTGCCCAAGATTCATGAGCATGACGGGACTCCACCACATGGTTATGGCTTGTTTTGGGAGGGCCGTTTAGTTTGCTTTTACTCAGTAGAATGTGATCTTGGTGATGGCTGGGAAGATCCTGAAGTGCATAATGATCCAGAGGAAAAGCGCATGCAGGCTTTACAAATGGGGGCCAATCTTATTCAGTTTATTTTCCTGCAGTAGGAACTCCTATTCCCAGATAGTACGTTGAGAGCGTCTGATATAGCGCTTGATATTGAGCCAGAATGCTACGAATAGATAGAGCAATATGGGAGAACCTACGGTAAGGAAAGAAAGATATATGAAGTAAGTTCTGACGCGTGTAGTTGCGATCCCCATTTTTTCCCCTAAGTAAGTGCAAACGCCAAAGGCGGACTTTTCAATGAGGTATTTGTACTGGATCATCGAGAATTTAGTTTGTGCTCTTACAACGCTTGTATCCAAATTTACATTGTAAAATGCATAACAACTGCATATTGAATGTTAAATACTTGTGCAAATATTCAAGTTGCGACCAAGTTGCTTAATTCATACCCATATCGAGGGAATCTGCCTTCATTTCGATCCCCGCTTCATTCATGCTTGAGCCAAGTTGTGCTTGTTCTTGCTTTACTTGAACAACTTTCATCAATCTGTAGTCGGCTACGCGAGAGCTTTCTTTTGGGCTCCAACTCATTTGCTTTGAATTGGATTCGACTTCCTCCGGGCTTAGGAGAGGACGAATTGATTCGAATAGACCGACTAGGCCGATGCAGGCTATCAATATCAACTGGGAGGATTCTTTGTAAAGGGGCTTCATGCATTTAATTTCTTAGGGGGCACTGCAATCTGCTTGGGATAGGAAGCAAATATATTACATAAAATCGTAATATAAAAACACCTTACAAAAATACTTTTCAATAGATGTATTACTTGCTCATTATCAATGAGAAGACATATGGAAAACTTATTTTCAAATCAGAAAAAACGTACTCATCTTGCGCTCTTTGACTCATGCTAGTACTCAAATTGTATGGACTATAGTCATACTCTTGAAAATCCTCTAGCTTCAAGCCAGCTCTTAAGAGTGAGCTCAGAATAGAAGCAATATTGTGCGGAAAATAGTAAGATCTACCAGCAATACCCGATTGTCCATCTGCATATGAACCTTCTTCATTTTCAAGATATCCTTCTGCTCGATCAAAATAGTCGTAGGACAAGGCTAGCGTATTCCAGTCGAGGACAAAGAACATTGGATGGAAATCAACAATGCAAAAGGTGCCGCCAAGCTTAAGATGCTGATAGATCGTCTGAGCCCAGGCATCGAGATCCCTTAACCAACTGACAGTTCCATACGAAGTGAAGACTATGTCAAATGGCTCCAGTGCAAGGTGCTGCATCGATTGTACATCGGATTCATAAAATTGCGCATCTATTTGGAGCTGAGCTGCCAATTGCTTCGCGTACGATATGGCTTGAGACGATAAATCTACACCAGTCACCATTGAGCCCATACGCGACCATGAAATGGTGTCTTGTCCAAAATGACATTGTAGATGCAAGAGGCTCTTGCCTGAAACTGAGCCAAGGGCAGCTAATTCAATCTTCTTGAGTGAGGAAGCTCCTGCTAAGAATTCATCGACCTTGTAAAATTCGGACTTAAAATGGCTCTCAGTATGTTGGTCCCACCACTGTTTGTTCAGTTCCAAATAGTTTTCCATCACATAATAGTTTGTTGATTGAGGGCAGAATCGTATTCTGATCAAGGCCTTCCTTTGAAAATAGTATTGCAAAACTTAATAATGACTACTTTTGTTGCCTTAAGATAAGAACTTCCCATGGACGACAACAATCAACAAAATCAGGTCAATATCGAATTGTCAGAAGAAATTGCCGAAGGCATTTATTCTAATCTGGCAATTATTTCTCATAGTCACTCTGAATTCGTGCTGGATTTTATTCGCCTGATGCCCAATGTGCCCAAAGCTAAGGTCAAAGCAAGAATCATTGTGACTCCGCAGCATGCCAAGCGCCTCATGAAGGCATTAGCTGAGAATGTCAAGAAATTTGAACAACAGTATGGAGTGATTGAAGATACAGATCAACCGCAGTTTCCTCCGATGAGCTTCACTACGCCCAAGGCTCAAGCCTAATCGACCTCGAATAAGGTCCCACTTTTGCCAGGAGCGATCACTCCAAGGTGTCTGTATGCCTTTTCAGTTGCTTCACGACCCCTTGGTGTACGCATGATGTAACCTTCAAGAATTAGGAACGGCTCGTGGACTTCCTCAATGGTCCCCGATTCTTCGCCCACTGCCGTGGAAATGGTATTCAAGCCAACTGGTCCTCCATTGAATTTGTGAATGATGGTACTCAATATTCTGTTGTCCATCTCATCAAGCCCACTCTCATCGACGCGCAATGCTTCAAGGCCAAATTTTGCAATTTCCTGATTGATCACACCATTTCCTTTGATCTGTGCAAAATCACGGATCCTGCGCAATAGCGCATTGGCAATCCTAGGTGTACCGCGACTGCGTCTAGCGATTTCAATAGCCCCATTGTCAGTCATTTCGATCTGAAGTATATTGGCGCTCCGCTTCAATATATTGATCAGTGTAGGTGTATCATAGTAATCCAATAGGCAATTGATTCCAAACCTCGCACGCATAGGAGGGGTCAGCAAGCCCATTCGAGTAGTAGCCCCAATGAGGGTAAATGGATTGAGCGTGATCTGAATACTCCTCGCATTTGGGCCCGAATCGATCATTATGTCAATTCGATAATCTTCCATAGCAGAATAGAGGTATTCTTCAACCACAGTATTCAGCCGATGAATTTCATCGATAAACAGTACATCCCCAGTGTTGAGGTTGGTCAACAGACCAGCGAGATCTCCAGGTTTCTCGATAACTGGTCCAGAACTCATCCTCAACTGAGCTCCTAGTTCGTGTGCAATGATATGTGATAGTGTAGTCTTGCCGAGACCGGGAGGGCCATGCAGCAGAACGTGATCTAGCGATTCACCACGCAATTTGGCTGCCTGGATAAATACCTGAAGATTCTCTACTATGCGAGGTTGCCCAGCAAACTCTTCAAGGAGTTTCGGTCGCAGCGCTCGTTCGATCTGTTTGTCTTCCGGCTGCAGATTTTGATCTGTGGGATCAATATTGGGATTTTGCATAGATTGAGTCAAGGGAACAAAGCGTCAAATGGATTTCATTTGATGCCCTAAAGATAAGGTCAATGTGCAGATTATTTTGCCTAAGCTCATCCTAATCCACCTCTCAATTATTCAAGACCCAGATTACAGTCTGATTTTTGATTTCACTGAAAATGTCCTGGCATCCTTTATCATCTTCAGTCCTTGTGCATATCAGTCTGCCGGCGCAATCGTAAAGGCATTTACTCGTGTTACAATAGAACATATAGGCAAAGCCCTCCAAATACTGGTATCGGTCGATTCGGTTGGGATCGCGCTCGATGATCACTTCCTTCATCCAATCGACTCGCATAGGATCGATGACCTTCGGACAATCTCTTAGGAATGCACCGTCGCTGCTTTCCCTTTTTTGTACACATTGCAATGTGACCATCTGATCTTCGGCCATGCACATGCTAGCGCCGTCCTTGACGATATCATAGGTAATCCAAATTTTAAGTCCGTCCTCCTGCGGAAATGTTGCTGGCCAATTGAGTGGCAACAACTTCGTACCATCAGTCAATTGCAACAAATATTTGCAGCCATCGAGGTTACGCATGTCGATAATCACTGCCTGCACGGCACAGGGAGTCTTTAATTCAGCAATGATCGGGGGCTTGTGACAGGAGGCCCAGATCATACAAAAGCATAAAAAACAAAGGAAACAAAAGGATC
>JBDSUZ010000423.1:0-3420 GCA_039927395.1 Saprospiraceae bacterium
TCAATCAAGTTGGCAAGAGCCAGAATCTTCTCAATTCGTTCCTTAACTTTCAATGCACTCCAATGTTCGAAAGCCTTTTGCGCAGACTGACATTTTTGCTCAATATTTACTTCATCAATCGAATCGAATCGCTTGACCAGCACATGATTGTATGGATTTAATGACGCGTACATAAGCTATAAATGCCTTTTGAAATCAAGAGTTTACTCGATCGAGTCTCGCGGAACAAAGTTCTTTTTGTGGAACTGAAGCCAGTTGATTTGATGATTCTCGTAATATGCCGTCTCTGGGCTTTTGGCCGTGCCATTAGGGCCGATAACTATCCGAGGTCCAAATACATTGTCGAGTGTCGCTGAACTGATGTAATCCAGATGCTCAGGGAATTGATACTTGTGTTTTTGAATCAATTCCATACAGTATCTCATCACATCGAAGCCATAGATTGATTCATCAGTGGGCACAGCACTATATTTTTGATAGAATGCCCTTTTGAAGGCAAGTAGATTCTGTGGATCTTGATCTGTCCTATTTGAATTGGTAATCTGTACTTGCAGTTTGTCGAAGAGATCCGGATCGATTGTATTGAAATTTTTCCATTGTGGAAAACCGTAAACAACAGTTGGATTCTGCTTTCTCGCTCCATTTAGTGTCCTTAAAAGAAATAGCACATAGGTTTCAGTGCTCCAGTGTGGAACAACAAATACCATAGCATCAGTGCTATTCATCCGCTCACTATTCAATGCTGATCGTATACTCTCGCCAGTTTCACCGACGAACACTTCTTTGATCTTAGCAGCATCTTTGACACCATATAGTTTTTGGAAATTTTCATGCAGATAGTCCAGCTTAGATTTGTCTTTCTGCGGATTCCTCACTATGATATTGACTTGAGTCGCCTTGTATTTACTGGCAATATCAGTGCAGATGACTTCGCAATGGGCTTTCAGCCCTGCCTTCATCTGTATGAAATATGGATTGTCGGTAAAAAGATCAGGACTGGTATTCCAAGGTGAAAGAAGAACAATTCGATTTTCTTTGGCGAATTTTCCAACTGTCTGTACATTTTCCGATACATAGGGACCGATCAGCATATCGAGGTTCTTCATCCCCGGTTTGTCTAAAATTTTTGCGATTGCAGCATCAGATTCCTGTGTGTCATATACATCGACTTTGAGTTTGGCTCCACTATTTTTAAAAGAGTCCAAGGCGATCTTGACACCAGCGTAAAATTGAATAGCACGTTGATTGTTGTTCAATAGTTCCTCGTCCGCATCTTCGAGATTGGTTGTACTTAATGGCAACAAAATACCAATGCGAAATATAGGATCAGTGGGACTTTTCTTTGAAACTTGCCTAACGAGAGGGCTAGCTTTAGATTTTTGAGGATCCATCTTGCGTTCAGTCCATTGTATGGTATCAACCTTTGGCAATTTGGGATTCGGAGCGGTCTTAACTGGAGCTTTCTTTTCTCCTTGAATTGGATAGCTTACTGAATGGCAGGCACTCAGTAGGAATTGAAGTAACAGTATGCTAACAAAAGCTATTTGTCGCTGATTACTCCCATTCGATTGTAGCCGGCGGCTTGGTGCTGATATCATAGACTACCCGATTGATTCCTTTGACTTGATTGATTATCTGACTTGAGATGGTGGCCAACAATTCGTAGGGCAGATGACTCCATTCGGCTGTCATTCCGTCCATCGAATTTACTGCTCTAAGTGCAATCGTTTGCTCATAGGTCCTCTCATCTCCCATTACTCCAACAGAGTTGATGGGCAAAAGGATCGTTCCTGCCTGCCATATTTTGTCGTACCATCCGCTTTCACGCAGATTGCGAGTATAAATAGCATCTGCTTCCTGCAATATTCTAACCTTCTCGGCAGTAATGTCTCCCAATATCCGTATGCCTAATCCAGGACCTGGGAAAGGATGGCGCTGGAGCAAATCATTGGATATGCCGAGTTCCTTTCCGACTTTCCTTACTTCATCTTTGAATAGGCTTCTAAGTGGTTCAATGATCTTAAGCTGAAGTTTATCAGGCAATCCTCCCACATTATGATGGGACTTGATAGTGACCGAAGGGCCGTGGACTGATATGGACTCAATGACATCGGGATAGATAGTGCCTTGTCCGAGCCATTGTATCATCGGAAGTTTCTTCGCTTCTGCTTCGAATACTTCGATGAATACTCGTCCGATAGTCTTTCTTTTTTCTTCAGGATCAGATTTGCCAGCGAGCTCGCGAT
The DNA here is from genome assembly GCA_039927395.1 of Saprospiraceae bacterium. Classification (GTDB taxonomy): domain Bacteria; phylum Bacteroidota; class Bacteroidia; order Chitinophagales; family Saprospiraceae; genus JBDSUZ01. The sequence goes on from JBDSUZ010000423.1 coordinate 2,247, forward strand.
AAAACCAATCTTTAGCATTGATACCTATGATTTGCAAGCCCATATGCTTGTACGAATCAAGGACTTCGTCAAATTCATCTTTACGAAGCAATCCATTATCTATAAAAAAGCAATGCAATTGCTTTCCAATAGCATGATGAAGCAATGTAGCTGCAACTGTTGAATCTACGCCTCCCGACAGGCCCATGAGCACATGTTCGCTACCAACTTGGCTGCGCAGTTTCTCGATGCTCTCATTGACAAATGATGCGGGAGTCCATTGGGCTTCGCAACCGCAAATGCCATGAACGAAATTTCCCAAAATGGTCAAACCGTCCGTGCTATGAGTCACTTCAGGATGAAACTGAATTGCGTAAATATCTTTGGCGAATTCACCCGACCTAGACTTAAAAGCTGCTATTGGTACTTCTGAAGTAGAAGCCAACAACTCAAATTGCGAAGAAATCTGCTGAACAGAATCAGCGTGCGACATCCAAACTTGCGATTGCTCTTGCACTCCTTCAAAAAATGGATCCTTCTGATGGAATTTGTTCATATTGGCCTTACCGTATTCACGAGTCTTGCTTTGCTGAACCAATCCTCCAAAGTACTGTGCAATATATTGCGCGCCATAGCAAATTCCCAAAATGGGAACTTTACCAGCGATCTCGCTTAGGTCAATATGGAGTGCGTTTGTATCTGTGACAGAAAAAGGGCTGCCCGATAGGACGATTCCTTTGATCTCAGGGCTTAATTCGATCGCTTGATTGTAGGGAATGATTTCGCTGTACACATTCAATTCCCTGATTCGGCGAGCAATTAATTGAGTGTATTGCGATCCAAAATCAAGGATTAGAATTTTCTCCGTCATAAATGCAGGTTTTGAATAAAACGAAATTGCCAAGGATAGATTACTCTTCGAGTAATCCTCTGCCAGATTTCTGAATTCTACCAGAGGCCAGTAATTCTTTCATGATCTTGTCAAGCACACCATTGATGAACTCTTTACTCTTATCGGTGCTATATTGCTTTGATATTTCGACGTATTCGTTGAGTGTTGCTTTGGTTGGGATGCTTGGGCATGTAAGGAACTCGCAGACCGCCATTTTGATCAAATTCATATCGATAATCGCCACGCGATCAGCATCCCAGTTTTCCAGTGTTGGCTTGATGATATCCAATAAATTCTGCTTAT
>JBDSUZ010000424.1:0-4159 GCA_039927395.1 Saprospiraceae bacterium
GGAACATTAAATACAGAGGAGGAAAAATCATTTCTCGACACAATCGAGCAACTTACAATTAGAGCTACTGAGACAAAGGACTGGGATCGCAAACTCAATACAGAACTGGACACGGTATACAAAACAATTCAATACAAGGCGGTCAATGTGCATGATTTTGCCTGGGCTGCGGACAAGAAGTTTTTTGTTGTGAAAAGTCAAGCAATTGTAGGGGCGAGAAATATTGACACTTACGTCTATTTCCACGGCAAACATGCCAAGGAATGGGTCCGAGCTGTGGAATATATCAACCGTGCCATTCGTTCTTATTCCGAATGGGTTGGGCCTTATCCATATCCTCAAGCGACGGCAGTTCAGAGCTTACAGCTCAGTAATGGCGGCATGGAATACCCGATGTTTACTATAATTTCACCAAGTTCTGATACGGTATCGCTCGATATGGTGATTACGCACGAAGTTGGCCACAACTGGTTTTATGGCATATTGGGCAGCAACGAGCGGGATCATGCTTGGATGGATGAAGGGCTGAATTCATTTTATGAAAACAGATATAGGAGCAAGTTTCATCCGGAGGACAAAGAAGAAATATTCAATAATAAATGGCTGACGGGTGGAGAAGCGATTTCCCTCACCGATGTCCTGCAAACTTGGCTTAATAATCAAGGCGAAAGTCTGCCAATAGATACAAAAGCAGGCGACGAATCGAGCATCAATTACTTCCTCAATGCTTATCAACGACCGGCTGCAGCGATGAGTTTGATGGAAAACTACCTTGGGCGAGAAAATTTTGACACCGCAATGCAGCGTTATTTCAATACCTGGAGATTTCGTCATCCCTATCCGTCTGATTTGCAAAAAGTATTTGAACAAAATGGCAAACACAATCTGAATTGGTTTTTTGATGATTGGTTTCAACGAAATCAGTCTACAAATTATCGAATCACCGAGATCAAGAGGAGCAAGGATCAAAGCTTGACAATCACGTTGTTAAATACTGAGGAATTAAAAGCCCCTCTAAATCTCTCATTTTACGAAAATGGCGAACTAAGCAATAATTTATTGATCCCAGGATTTCAGGGAGAAATTCAACAGAAATTGCCTGATTTTAAATTTGACGAAGTCCGTCTTGATCCTGCAAATTATTTGCCGCAAAAGAGTAGGCTAAGTAATAATTGGAAGGCCGATAAAGAAGGCAATTGGGAACAAACCAAGAAATTGGCTTGGCGCTTTGGAACAGGTTTGGGATCCCCGCATTACAAATCCGTTTACTTGCTTCCATTAGTTGCTTACAACAAGTATGATGGAGTTCAGGTAGGTGTTGCGATGCACAACTTTGATTTCCCTGGCAGGAAATTTACTTATTTTCTAGCCCCGATGGTAGATTTTAAATCTCAAACTATCACGGGATTAGCCCAAGCCAATTATACATGGTTCACAAATAAGAAAAGCAATGACTTTTTGGAATTTGACTTAACTGTTAGGCGCTTTGCTTTCTTTGTGAATGAAGAATTTAAATACACTCTAGGGTACAATCGCTTTTCACCTAAAATTGCATACAATTTTAGACATAGTGACAATTCAGTATGGCGATCTTCAATTAATTATCATCCTGTAATTATGATCAAAAACAGGATTTCATTTGTCTTTATTGATTCCGTACTTGAGGCTCAAGATGGAGGCGATGAATATTCGATGATCCATAGGTTATATCAGACTTTTGAAAGGAATTCTGTCGTTAATCCGATCAGTATCAAATTTGAGCTAGAGCAACAGAAGAGAGATCAGTCGGCTATCGCCAAGCAATTTTACATCAAACTCAATACTACTGTTGAAAGCAAATATACTTATGCCCGCAAAAAGAACATCAGTATGCGATTGTTTGCAGGATTCTTTATAGTCAATGATCAATATGGAGCCAATAACTACAATGATGCATTTGTGCAGGGCTCTTATTCCATTTTTAGTCGAGGTAAAGACGACTATGCATTCGACAGGTTTTATATGGGAAGATCAGAGGCTCAGGGTCTCTTGTCGGCACAAATCAATCCCGATATCCAGGGAGGATTTCATTCAGCGGTGAGTTCAAGTTTCTCCGACGGGCAAAGTAATCGCTATATGGTATCAGTCAATCTGAAGGCAGACTTACCGCAGTTACCCAGCTATATTCCAATCAAGCCATTTGTCGACGCTGCCATCATCGGAGTTGACATGCCAAACGGTGACAAACAAGATTTCTTTTGGGTAGCAGGAGTGATGGTTGAGGTCCTGGATGGATTTGCAAGCGTGCATATCCCGATCTTGCGCTCCAAACAGTTTGAATACCTCGATAGTCAGACCAGAGGTGGCAATTTTCTGTCGAATGTGTCTTTTCGTATAGCTCTGAACAAGTTGAACTTGATAAAACTGCGCCGTCAAATTCCACACACAGTAATATAAGCTAGTGTTAAGTCGCTTCTCGAACGTATAGAACAAAAGTTATAATGACCTCATGGTGCATGACCAATCATTGCCTTAATTTTAAGCAATTCAGATTTCTCACAATGCACTCCAAGTTCCTTCGCCATTTGCCCATTGTTTTGTTTTTTGCCGTAATTGTTACTTCGGTCAAAGCTCAAAGCGGCACCGTTCCCACTAATTGCCAGGAGGAGTATCAACAGCTATTCCTTGAACGAGGAGCCAATCCAATCCCTGATGGTATTTACAAGATCATAGTATCGATGCGTAAGAGCAGTTACGCTACTTGTCTGGTGGGTAAGATCGCTGTGAAAGGAAATCAACTGGTGAGGCCGCTTTACATCCTCAGGGAAGATGGGACTTATGTAATAGCAAGTGGCGAACTCAGTGATAAGTCCAGCGATTGGGACAAAAGGGCTGACCTCAACATCAATCAGGGTATGAGCAAGGAATTGGGTAACAGTGATCTTAATTACACACTATTTTTTACCGAATTTCTCGGACCAATATCAAAGCGATACAAGAAGGCGCCACCTGCCGCTAATTTCAACATTTCCGGTGCTAAACCTGCTCCGATGAAGAAGAAAACCAAATAGGAATTTATTTGAACCTACGGTAATTTCTTTTCCAAAAGTCCATAGAGCCAAGTTCCTGCTATTGCGCTCAATAAAGTGACGATTACCACCGAATTTCCACTTCCTATTTGCCCATAGAGAGGACCTGGACATGCGCCAGTGATTGCCCAGCCGAGGCCAAAAATGAATCCCCCAATCCAAAGTCCTTTGGAGTATTCCTTTGGCGCAATGACGATCTTGTCACCTTGTATTGTTTTGATATTTAGCCGCTTGATCAATTGTATAGATACTAGGCCCACTGCTACTGCGGAGCCTATAATTCCATACATGTGAAACGATTGGAAGCGAAACATCTCCTGAATTCTAAACCATGAAATGATTTCGGATTTGATGGCAATGATGCCAAAGACAATACCCACGAGGATATATTTTAGCCAAAATATGCCCTTTTCACCTTTCTTATTTACTTGCATATCGTTCATTTTATAGTGCGATTAAATAAGGTAATAAAAGGTGCGTCATTGCAAATCCACCAAGCATAAATGCAATAGTAGCGATTAGAGAAGGTAATTGGAGATTAGACAATCCCATGATCGCATGACCCGAAGTGCATCCTCCTGCATATCTGGTGCCAAAGCCTATCATGAGTCCTCCAAAAACGGTGAATAGTAGTCCTCTCAGGGTCAAAAGACTATCCCAGGAGAAAATATCTCGAGGAAGCAATCCCTCAAACTGCTGGACTCCCTCAGCACGCAGGTCAGCGATGGTGACGGGATTTATCGAGGAGGCAAGTGGATTCTGAAGGTAGGTTGACGCGATCCATGCTCCTGCCAAGATTCCAAATGCGAAGAATAGATTCCAACTTTCGGCGCGCCAATTATATTGAAAAAATGGAATTTTAGCTGGCAAACATGCGGCGCAGATATGCTTAAGTGAAGAGGAAATTCCGAACGCCTTATTGCCTATGATAAGCAAGAGGGGAACCATCAATCCAATCATAGGACCTGCAACCCACCAGGGCCAAGGTTGTGAGAGCCATTCAATCATATTTGGCAATTATTGGGGGTTAATCGAACTTCAATCAGCTTATTAACTGTCCTCCTTGGCGATAGCTGCCCGGGCATTTTCCT
>JBDSUZ010000425.1:0-6568 GCA_039927395.1 Saprospiraceae bacterium
AAGGAAGGTCCTTGTGTGAATACTACTAATCCAGGAACCAATGCAAGTCCATCAGTCATTCTGAACTCACCACCTGCGTGGAAAGTCATCTTGTTGTAGAGTGGCTCTGCAGGTCCATCATCAAATGATTGATTTGGCTTATTGAGGTGGTTGAATGCCGCACCTGCATAGAAGCTATTGTATTTGTCCAAGATGTTGAAATACAACAATCCTACATTGATGTCAGCAAAGATGAAGCGATCGCGGGTGAAGTTTTCGCCTGAAGGCAAAGTTGGATTCACTGTACCATCTCCATTGTGCTGAGTTCCCCATTTGATTTTGAGGAAGTCAATGCTACGTTGGGAAGCTCCGATCTGAACGCCAGCTACTATATAACTGGCCTTCTCGCGGTATCCGCCTATTTTCTTGGAGTACGATCCTGAGATCAGACCTGATATAGTGCTGAAGTTGGATTCCCCTGCTTTGTCAGCCCAGAGATTTCCTCCTACGCCAAAATAATCTTCCCTACCTACAGGGATCTTTTGGTCGTATGATGCGCCGAATGTCTTGAAGGCATTTGCCCCTAATACACTGGCCCATTGATTGCGGTATATGGCCGTTGCTCTGATATTACAATTCATTACACCTGTCAATGCCGGGTTAAGGTTCAACGGCGACATGTAGAACTGCGAAAAGTGAATATCCTGAGCTGAACTTGCTAGCGCGATGAAGCAGGCTGCAAGTGCAATGAAGTGGCGTAAATTTTTGATCATAGGTCTGAATTGTTTCACAACTGTCTGGTTCTTGACTTTGTGCGCGGTAAAAATATAAAAACCTCTAAGAAGTTTTAGTTAAAATTTGAAAGTTCATCTCAAGTTCAGCAACAAATATTATTCCAGCAAGATGACATTGGCCAAAATCTCATTCTTTCTAAAGCATTTTGAAGCAATAGAATAACAAGATTGAAGGCAAAATCGGCCAAATATTTGGTATTTGACTTTTTATGCCGGCTCAGCGGGATAAAATTTGGAGGAAGATGTGGGAACAGTGTGATTCAAAGATATGTACTTATTGTGGATTTAGCAATCCAAAACATACATCAGGGCGAAATTTTCCCATTTTTTAACTCAAATCATAGCCTTTAATCTGAAGTATTGGCCAGCGCACCATAGTTTTGAAGCAATTGATCATCGTAGTAATCTGCGTGCTCAAATAGCTCCTTGAATAGTTTGAGGCCTGATATCGGGTTGAGGTATTTGTCGTAGATGACCAATGACATCAGTATATCTTGTCCCTTGAGACTAAAGGTCAATCCCTCTAGTTTGTAGTTTTCTTTGAGCAAATACTCATACAAGGGCTTTATGTTTAGCTTAGGCAATTGACATAAATACACATCGCCGAGTACGAGTCCTGTCTTTTCGTGGTAGGAAATATTGATTTTGGCCGAACCCTTGACCATTTCCCAATGATTGGGACCTCTCCTCGACAAGCTTACTTGATAATCTAAGTCTGACAGGATCTTCTCGATGGTCTTGCTGATTCCCAGAGGCTCGTATTTGGGAGCCTCGGATGGCAATATCACCTTAGCTCCGCAATGTGGACAATAGGAGTTCTTGATTTCATTGGCAAATACAATATTCATGCAGGAGCTACAGCGAGTTGCAATCTCATTTCCCGACTTATGAAATTCGTCCAACGTGCTCTTGAGATATGTCACTGGCAATGAGAAACCGATCGAATTGCCATTTTGAATTATGAAGGTGTTGACTCCAAGTAGTTCACCTTTGACGTTAATCAAGGGGCCCCCTGAATTTCCAGGATTGAGTGCCGCGTCATGCTGAATATATTGTAGATCATTGTGATGATGGTGCATATTTGAGATGATCCCCTGAGTGGCCGTGTATTTTAGACCAAAAGGGTGACCTACAGCTATTACTGGATCTCCTTCGCCCATGGCAAGAATATCGCCAAATGGCAGAATAGGCAGGGTCACTTTTTCAGCTACTGTCAAAAATGCAAGGTCGTACCGCTGATCAGTATATACAACGGTGCTTAGCTGTTTGTGGAAATTTACCCCGTCGATCACGACTTCCGAATTGCCATTTACCACATGGAAGTTTGTGACAATGAGGCCGTATTCCTGAAGATAAAATCCCGTGCCCGTGCTGAAAGGTGTGGCAATCTGAATGACCAGAGGCTTTAGCTGTTCTATCACCTCCCTGATACTGCGTACTGGATTAGTAGGTGGGTTCAAGGGTAAATGATTTGAGCATGAGGAGAAATGAGCGTGCAAAATCAACCCGATTATTGAAAATCAACATATCAAGATTTGGCTTGCTACTTGTGTATTTGCTTTGATAAGTTTGAAGGATATCTGTGATAGCTTTTTGTATTTCCTTATCGTTTACGGCACCTTGTGGGCCAACAAAATTGTAGTCAAAACCAAGTGCTTTGAAAAATGCGGGCTCCAGTATCGTGTAGAATAAGTGCAATAGCTCGCGATCAGGCTCAGGCATAGCGTAGTTAAATAGGCAGTAGCCAACTATATAACCTGGAACGGCTAATGCGACTTCTTCATATTCGTTGTCGCGATACCAATTCATATTGTCTATTTCGGCTTCGATGAACTGCACCAATTGAACATGATTGATGGGTGTCGTCAGGCCAAATGTATAGATCGTTCGTTGAAATTGCTTAAGAATATGTTGATCAGTAAACTCTAGAATTGACTTGATCTCTTTGCGAATGAGATTATTTTTTTGAATTGTCTCGAGACCTTCATCTTTGGTGAAAAAGATGCTGTGTGATTTTTCGAATATTTCAGTGATCGGCCCCTGCGGCTGCAGGAAATAATCAAGCTTGTACACTAGATTGAGTAAGACATATGAAAGTCCGCCTGGATAGGATTCTTCATTCAATTTGCCTGAGTCGATCCATCCCATCACGGTCTGGATCTCGCTGCGCAGGTAAGCCAGCTTTATAGCCTGCTCAGCGGCCGGCAAACTCTGCACATGATGGTTAGATATCGGCTCCAGCACATCAAACTCGGCAAGTAATAAGTCGTCCTGCCTGTCGACATGTAATGCCAATTCCTTCATTGCGAAATACAACTTGAATGGTGAGGCATCGATGATGCTCGAGTCAAATACCATGGTTAGATTTTGATCGTCGTCCATACAATACCTCGCATAAGTCATGTCGTAATTTAGTTCCATCAAGCTGCGCAAAAATCCTATATGTAGATCATTTGCTTTTGCCATCTTGGCTTCTACTTTGAACCATTTGTTGTCCGCAACACCACTGATGGTTTTTGAGCCCTGAAATGCTGTAAAAGTCAGTGTGCCTCTCTCGATCTTGTATTGGATATTGTCTTGTTTGGGGTCTTTGAGGTAGATCATATAAGCTTCAAATGACTCCAGATAGTTGCCTTTGTTGAATTTTGAAAGGGCTTCTTCCCATTTTGTGTTTTGGTCCTTGGTCTTGAATGCATCGGTATATCTGCCAAATGTTATATCGGGCTGTACCGTTTTCTCTTCAGTCGATCCAAATATTTTATCGAAAAAGCCCATATTTTCAATTTGTTAGGGAAGGTATTCAAAACCTGACATTGTAAAGATATCTTTTTACTTCTGCCATGTTTTTGCAATTCGGTGGCAAATTGCAGAATATGCGTTGGATATTTGTCAATGCCAATCAAATTTTTAATACTTCTCGTAGATGAATACTTTTCGCACATTATTCCAGATACCTATAGCTGATTTTGATATCAGTCATAGCGATAAGGTATTCATGTTGGGGTCCTGTTTTTCAACAGAAATCGGCGAGAAGATGCGGAATGCCAATTTCGACACGACCGTCAATCCCGGAGGGATAGTGTTTAATCCTGCTTCGATGGCGCGAAATCTTGAATTGTATCAATCCCCAAAGAAATGGACGCCAGATCGCCTGATTCAAAGACAAGAACTTTGGTTGAGCTGGGATCATCAGGGGCATAGCCACAGCATGGAAAAAGATGAATTGGTGGAACGATTGAAGGCAGAATTGACACTTGCAAATGAGAAATTGAAGGAGGCCACGGTTTTGATTTTGACTTTAGGAACCGCATTCACATATTATGAGCAGAAAACTGGAATGGTCGTCAATAATTGCCACCGTTTTCCTCAAAGCGATTTCCAAAAGAAAATGTTGGAACCATCAGCATGTGCGCAGCTTCTATCAGATCAGATTTCCGATTTACTTGCAGTAAAACCCGATCTGAAGATCATTATTACTATCAGTCCTGTAAGGCATACTCGGGATGGAATGATCGAAAATCAGCGCAGCAAGGCTAGTTTGATACTCGCGGTGCAGCAATTGCAATTGTTATTTCCGCAGATCAGTTATTTTCCAGCTTACGAACTATTGCTGGATGACTTGCGCGACTATCGATTTTATGGTCAGGATATGATACATCCAAATGGAGTTGCTGTCGATTACATATGGCAACATTTCAGAGCAACTTATTTCAATTTGCAAACCCAAAATCTCAGTGACCAAATTGATGAATTTCACAGGGAATTTAGCCATCGACCATTACAGCCGGATTCTAAAGAAAATCAGGCTCGATTGGAAATACTGCGGTCAAAAATTGCCCAGTTTGAATCAGAGACAGGGATTCAATTGAATTTATGAGGATTTAGGCCTTGGCTCTGCCATTTTACCTGCCCTGTAATTGTGCCGAAGTGACTGGATTGCTCAATAATTCCGCAAAAACCTTCCATCGCTGTGTCGGGTTATCGTCAGTTCCACCTTTAGCTTCCACGTACGATTTTACCAGGTCCTTACCAAAATTGTAGCATAGCACGTAGCTGCGGTATTTGCGGATGAAGTCCACCGATTTTTTCGCACTTGCTTCTTTGCTAAGGTTATATTTCATGAGGCGTAGCACAGCTTCCTGATCGTCAATCTTGCCGGATAGCAGCGCTCTCGCGACTTCATTTCGGGCATAGTTAAGATCTCCTTTGAGCGCAAGTATTTCGAGATATGTTTCTATGCCTGTAGTATCCATTCCTGCCATAGGTAGCAATACTTGTTTGGCGTAATTGACATATTCCTTGCCAGGAAATGCTACTTCGATTCCATAATTGCCGCTGCCCTCGGCGATGAGCGATTGTGGGCTAAATAGTGGATAAAGTGAAATTTCGATCCAGCCTTTTTCATGAAATAGATGTTGCTCGAGCATCATATTATATACGTGATGCCCCGGATAGCTTTCATGACAACCCACATCGATTACTCTTTCGATCAGAATTGGGAGATCAGTATTAATTTGAATAAGACTTTGGTAATTGCCCTTGTACCAATTGTAACCTGACCATGGTTTGTCGCTGACATATTCCAATTTGAAGGATTCATTTGGAGGCAGATTAATGTGAGATTTGGTTCTCTTGGCAGCTTCAGCTATTGCTGTTTTAAATAAGGTATCTAGTTTGGCTTTTGGAACCACAAAACGATCGGACAATTTTTGATAGCGCTCAGCCAAAGTCCCCTTGCCAGGCAAGGCCTTATCCATTTTGCCCAACAAACTATCAAAATGTGACATCGCATATGATGGAGCCTTCACACCAAATAGATCCTGCGCTTCTTCATCAAAAGATGCTGTTTCGCCTGCAAATATTCTGATTCGCCGCGAATATGCTTTTAGCTGCTCTACAAGCCATTTGGCTCTTATCTGTGTATCTGCGTTGGGATCAGTGGTAAGGGACTGCAGTGCAGATTGCAAAAAAGCGACCTTCAGCAAAAACTTGTCCTTCGGGAAAAGTGCTGCTTTTGGGTCTGTTGGCTGTAAGGAATCGGGACCATAATAAGCGTCAACAAAGTCTGGATCATACTGCCCGATGGCCAGGCCGAGTTTTACATAATCTGCTGCTAGTTTGCTAATTTCTGGTACTTCAGGCTTATTGTCACGGCATGAAATAGCGCTTATTCCAAAGGCAATTAGAAGGAGTATGAGTGAACGCATGAGTTCGTTTGATTTTTCAACCTTGAATCTAAGCACATAAGTCCAATGCTTAGGTTCATTTCGCCCAAATATTATGCTTTCTCGACAGAAAGCACCCAGCGCGGAGGCTGCGGTTGTTTGAATGGATGACAGATCAAGGTAATATTCGTTGGTAGCGCGCGCATAAGATCTTATGGGCCTATACGTATTTTTCCAAATTTTATAACACTTTAGTAATCAATTAAATACAGTCGTATGAAGTCATCAGGCCTCGACTCCGCTCTGCCACCGATCTTTTTGGTCATAGCAAGCGCGTGGAAAATCAATTCTGATTTTCCACGCGCTTTTCTTCACCGATATAACGGTCCCCGAGCGGAGTCGAGGGGTCTGCGTTGAGGCTGGATGTTCCAAAATCGGCGTTGGGCGTTGGGCGTTAGGCATTGGGAACAGCCAAATTCGATCTCCTCGAATAATCAACTAATCAAGAAAAGGTTTTGGGTACTCGGTCCTGGGTCCTGGAAAATACTCGATTGATTCAGCTAAACACCTAAGCGACTAAACAGAGCGAAGCGACCCTCATCAAATCATCGACTCATCAATATTGCGGTT
>JBDSUZ010000426.1:0-40935 GCA_039927395.1 Saprospiraceae bacterium
CATTGCCATCACAATTATTAAATGTGTGGGCGCATCCAAATTGATGCCCTAATTCATGTGCTACTAGAGAGGTTGAAAAATAGTTATCATCTCCAGTAGCCCAAGTAGGTTGATTAGAGATACCTCTTCCTTTACTATTTGTTTTACAAAGGGAATATAACTCAGCCAAACCTACTACTCCAGACACACTTACAGTTCCAAATACATGGCCAATATCATAGGAATTCAATGGTATTTTGGTGGGAATAAACGTATTGTTTTCATTGATCATCGCGCCAGCAATCCCATTAGTGTAAGGATCGGTCAAAGCATCAAAATTGATCAATGAGTCATTATTCTCAGCAATGACAAACTTAACTGCCCAATCATTGTGAGTGACCGCGTTGACCATATTCATGATCTTCACGATATAGGCGGAAACAGAACTATAAGTACCACCATGCGCGACGGCAAATTCACCTGTAGTAGCTATGGCGATTCTATAGGTTTTTTCGTCAACTTGTGAAGTAGGAAATACACGACTAGGCACCTTTTTCCTATCTATTTTATCTTGTATTACTGCCTCCAATTCTTGCTCATGAGTTGCACCACAAGTGGATACTTTACCCTCGAAGTTTGAAATCTTATCTTTCTTCCAGAATGACACGTAATTGCTCCCATCTAGCTTCGTAATGATGGATTGGCCCTTTGGTCCAATAAACAGCGCATAGAAACCATTATCATCAATACCCATACGAACCTGAATTCTAGAGTCTAATCTAGACTGACCAGCAAAGCAACGAATCTGCGGATAACGAGCCTGAAGGCCCGGCATCATTATACTGGATTCCACCACTGTAAATGCTTCGAATGAACCATCTGGCATCGGCAACTGCAATTCTTTGGAATGCGTGCCACCTACAATCTCCATCAATGAAGACTTAAGCGCAGTTTCGTCCAGTTCAAATGTTTGGTAAGCATCTAACTTATAGCTCAATTCAGGTAAAACTGGAACTACGATTTTTCGCCAAGGGTTGCTTTGCGAAAATCCCGAAATGGCAATGAATAGACATGCCAATGACAAAATAGGTCTCAAAATTTTCATATGCTGTTTTTAGGTTTGTCCAAATGTTAGGGAGGACAAATATTGATACACAAAAATACAATTTCCTCGCTTACTCCGCTTCTTTTAAGCAAAACCGAATTTTCTCGCCCCTCTACATTCCAAACAAGGGTAAATGCAAAGCAGTATCATTCCCAATCTGGGAGCGACTTAGGCCGTATTTAGATTACGAATTATTTCTGCAGAGGTTGGGCTTTTTCGCTCCATGTTCTTGATTTTTTGACCAAAACAGCATTTCCTTGACATCCAATCGGGAAAATTATGCAGTAAAACCTAACTTTGAAAGCAAATCCTGACCTTCCAGGTTTTCCAAATCTCCATTATGCATTACCATTCTCTGGGGCAGATTCCACCCAAGCGGCATACACAGTTCCGCAAACCGGATGGTACCCTTTACCACGAACAACTATTTTCCACCGAAGGATTTAGCGATGTCTATTCGATATTGTACCATATCAATGCTCCCACGCAGATCGTGCAAGTCGGTGAACCATATAGCATTGCACCTAAACTAGTCAGTGACAAACAACTGAAGCATCGCTGTCTAATGGGATTTCAGATTGCTCCTGAAGCCGATTACCTCAAGAGCCGCAAACCTATACTGGTCAACAATGATGTCAAAATCATCGTTGCTGCTCCTACCCAAAGCATGACGGACTATTTCTTCAAAAATGCCGACGATGACGAAGTGATCTTCGTTCACAAAGGCTCGGGGAAATTAAGGACCATGTACGGAAATATTCGATTCGGATACGGCGATTACCTGGTAATTCCAAGAGGTACCATTTACCAAATGGAATTTGACGACGCTGACAATCGCTTGCTCATCATCGAAGCTGCCTCTCCTATCACAACTCCAAAAAGATACCGCAATTCATTTGGCCAATTGGCCGAACATGCACCTTATTGTGAGCGCGATATCCGCAAGCCAGATGAGTTGGAGACTCGGGACGAGAAGGGACCATTTACATTTTATATCAAGAAGCAGGACAACATCTATCCATACCAATATCTTGGCCACCCGTTTGATGTGGTCGGATGGGACGGTTATCTGTATCCTTATGCATTCAGCATACACAATTTCGAACCGATCACTGGTCGTATTCATCAGCCACCACCAGTTCATCAGACATTTGACAATAAAGGCTTTGTGATCTGCTCATTTGTACCGAGGTTGTACGACTATCATCCACTGTCAATCCCTGCTCCATATAATCATAGCAATATCGACTCTGACGAAGTATTGTACTATGTCGACGGTGATTTTATGAGCAGAAAACATGTCGAGCAAGGTATGTTTACACTGCATCCAGGAGGTATTCCCCATGGACCTCATCCCGGAACAGTAGAAAAAAGCATCGGCGCTAAACAAACGCATGAACTTGCCGTTATGGTGGATACATTCAGGCCCCTTTTGATGACTGATTACGCTGCCTCGATTGAAGAACCAAACTACTATCAGAGTTGGTTGACCAAATAAACCTTTAGACTCAATAAAATAAGCGATCCACACATGGAAACTAGCACACTACAAAGCACAAGTACTAATCAAGATACTTTTCCAATCAACGGAACAGATCACCTAGAATTTTACGTAGGCAATGCAAAGCAATCTACGATGTATTATCAAGCCGCTTTTGGCTTCGAACTCATCGCTTATCGCGGGCCAGAAACAGGCAATCGCGAAACTTGCAGCTACGTATTGAAGCAAGGCAAAATCAGAATTGTATTGACCTCAGCATTACGCTCAGATCATCCCATAGCTGACCATGTGCACAAGCATGGCGATGGCGTCAAAGTGATGGCTCTCTGGGTGGACGATGCTGAAAAAGCTTATTATACTGCCATCGAACGTGGAGCCATCTCTGCAGGAGCACCACAAGTGAGCCAAGATGATGATGGTGAAGTCGTCACGGCTTCAATCTGCACCTACGGAGAGACCATCCACACATTTGTGCAACGCAACAATTACAAAGGCATCTTCCTCCCAGGATTTATGGAAAAGACCAGCGAAAGAGCTGTCACGCCAGTTGGTCTTCAATATATTGACCACTGCGTGGGAAATGTCGAGCTAGGCTATATGAACACCTGGGTGAAATTTTACCAAGATGTCATGGGATTCCGCCTTTTGATCACCTTTGACGACAATGATATCAGCACCGAATACACTGCTTTGATGAGTAAGGTCGTCGCTAGTGGAAATAACTATATCAAGTTTCCAATCAACGAACCTGCCAAAGGATTGAAGAAATCACAGATTGACGAATACCTTGAATTTTATAATGGCGCGGGTGTACAGCATATCGCTGTTGCTTCCGATAACATCATTGCCACGATTGGAAAATTGCGCGAAAATGGCGTTGATTTCCTACGTGTTCCAGAAGTATACTATGACGATGTCATGGAGCGCGTCGGCAAGATCGACGAAGATCTGGAAGAACTAAAGCGACTAAATATCCTGATCGATCACGACGATGATGGTTATTTGTTGCAAATCTTCACAAAACCTGTTGAAGACCGTCCAACAGTATTCTTCGAAATCATTCAACGCAAAGGAGCTAAATCCTTCGGCAAAGGAAATTTCAAAGCACTATTCGAAGCAATCGAGCGTGAACAAGAAATCCGCGGAACACTCTAGATTTTCAATTAATTACTGTTTGGGAGTAGAGCTCACAACCGCTGCAAACATCAAGGCCAATTTAGTGTACTGATCTATTTCAGGCACCAGATTGTCCTCAACAGCCCATTCGCGGAAGTCATTTTCCCAGGCTGTATAGATGCGAAATAGCCCATAGGTATCTGAATGCAGCTCCCATTCCTGTGGATTGGTAGGATTCTCACAGGTCAATTGCAGTATAAGCCCCTCCGGAGTCGTTATTCGCCAGTGGAAAAAGTCATCTTGCCAAATAGTCTGGATGGTGATAATCTTGTTATCGGCCCGCATATTGTAGCGGTTAAAATCATCCTTGATCACCTGATCCACACTGCCATACAATTCACCAACACGAAAGTCCCAGCCGGACCAATCATTGAGATTTGCCCAGCGTAGAGCTAGAGTACCATCCAGGTTTTCATCATCGGTATAGACTACCCAATCGACAAAGGAGTTGGAGAACTTGGTACTTAATCCCAATATCTGTTGGGCTTTCAAACTGGAGTAAGCTGTGGACACGACCATCAAGAATGCAAAAATCAGGTATTTCCTCATGTTTAGAACGGGAGGATTTCAGTTTCATCCTGATTGTTTGCAAAATCTTCTGGAAATGGATTCTCAGGAAATCCTGAGAGTTCAGCCCCACCTACTGAGGCGCCACCGGCGTTCTCAATTTTCCAAGCTGTGATGTTGGTGAAGTATTTTCCTTCCCATTCGCGGCCTTCGAGATCAAAACTGACCTTTAGATCTTGTCCTTCATTATAAGCGTCCAGCAAGTTGCAACGCTCATTTTTAAGCTGAATTTTGATGTAATTCTTATAGCTGTTTTTCTCCGTTTCGAGGACAAATTCGCGCTTGCTGAATTTTGCACTTTTTTCTTCCGTATCGTACTTGCGATGGAGTTTTCCTTGAATTTCGAATGACATGGTGAAATATATTAATGTGTTAACGCCTAATTTACATAGACTTAATAAGCAATTGCAAACAATACGCGTTCCTTGGATGGACTTCCGCTAAGTATGCATACACCGTCTTCCTGCGGATTGTCCAGAGGAATACAGCGAATAGTAGCTTTAGTCAATTCCTTGATCTTGATCTCCGTTTCAGAGGTCCCGTCCCAATGGGCCGAAATGAATCCTCCCTTGCTTTCGAGCACTTCCTTGAATTCATCAAAGGTATCTACTCTTGTGATCAGATTGTCGCGATATATTTTGGCAGTTTCAAACAAGTGCTCTTGAATTCTCACTAACAGTTCCTGCACATAATGCGCACAGCCTTCGAGAGGAACACTTTGCTTAGTCTTGGTATCTCTGCGGGCAATTTCGACCACTCCCTGATCGAGATCGCGCTTGCCGATACCTATACGGACAGGCACGCCTTTGAGTTCATACTCGGCAAACTTAAATCCAGGACGGTTCTTTTCATCTCTGTCGTACACCGCTTTGAGTCCAATCGCTTTTAGATCCTTGATGAGTTTTTCTGCTACTGCATCGATCTCAGGATCAGGCTTAGGGATCGGCACTATTGCTACGTGTAGACTTGCCAGACGTGGAGGGATTACCATGCCATCATCATCAGCATGCGTCATAATCAATCCACCTACCAAGCGAGTTGAAACTCCCCATGAGGTAGCATAAACGTACTCTTCGACGTTGTCTTCATTCATGAATTTTACATCAAACGCCTTTGCGAAGTTTTGCCCCAGATAATGAGATGTCCCTGCCTGCAAAGCTTTGCCATCCTGCATCATTGCTTCGATAGTATAGGTGTCTTCTGCGCCTGCAAATCTCTCATTGGTGGTCTTACGCCCCTTGATGACTGGCATGGCCATATATTCTTCTGCGAAAGTAGCATAGACATCCAGCATCTGTAAGGTCTCTTGTACCGCTTCTGCTGAAGTTGAGTGTGCGGTATGGCCTTCTTGCCAGAGGAATTCGGAAGTTCTCAGGAATGGACGTGTACGCATCTCCCAGCGCATTACATTGGCCCATTGATTGATGAGCAAAGGCAAATCTCTATAAGATTGGATCCAGTCGCGATATGTGTTCCAGATGATCGTTTCCGAAGTAGGGCGAATGATTAGTTCCTCCTCCAGTTTTGCGTCCGGATCGACGATGACGCCCGGTCCGTTGGGGTCATTCATCAGACGGTGGTGGGTCACCACGGCGCATTCCTTAGCGAAGCCATCTACGTGCTCTGCTTCTTTACTCAAAAAGCTTTTGGGAATAAGCAATGGGAAATAAGCATTGACGTGGCCTGTGTCCTTAAACATGCGATCGAGTTGATCGCGCATATTTTCCCATATAGCATAGCCGTTGGGCTTGATCACCATGCAGCCTCTCACTGGCGAATTATCAGCCAGTCCCGCCTTCTTGACGATATCGAGGTACCATTGAGAGTAATTCTCCGCCCTTGGAGTGATTTCCTTAGCCATACAAGTTGTTTATCAAAATTGGGAGCAATGGATAACGATTTGACTCATTCCATTGTTATAGTAATACAGTTTAACTCCATTAGCAGTAAATTAACTACCTCAAGCTGGAGTTTAAATGTACTTTAACAAAATTTACGGCACGAAAGTAATAATTTCGTGTTGTACAGTGTGAGATCAATTTCAACAACCAAGCAATCTTAATTATGAAAATGCATAAAGCTTCATTATTGTCCATCGGCCTGATGTGCCTGGTTTCATTGCTTAGTGCACAGACTGACGATGTTTACTACGATCCAGAGCGTCAATCTAGCGATATAAATACGGGCTATTACAAGCAAAATGGTGATGACCTGGGGCTTGCTAATCAAGATTATTCTGATGAAGGTTCGTATTACGAGAGCGAATATGCCGATGAGTATTACTATACCAACCGCATCCGTCGATTCAATCGTCCATTGAATGGTATTGGTTACTACGACCCATACTACACTGATCTTGTATATGTCGATCCATGGTACAACCCATATGCAGCTAATCAATATAGCCGTTGGAACAATTGGAATTCGATGAACTGGGATTATTACGGATATTCTCCAGCCTATTCGAGCTGGTACAGGCCAAGAGCTTATTTCAGTTTTGGATTTGGCAACCCATGGGGATGGAATTCATATAATTCTTGCGGTTGGAATCCATACGCTAGCAACTTCGGTTACAATGGCTATGGCTACGGCAATGGTTATGGATATGGCTACAATAACTACGGATATGGCTATGGTTACGGCAACGGCTATGGCTATGGCAATGGTTACAACAACTGGGATAATGGAAACAACTACTGGAATAACGACAACAACCACCAAAATACTGGTGTCCACTACGGACCGAAATCAAATGGAAGTGGCGGAATGAGTGGAGGCAATCCAAATAGGGGAAATGGCAGAAATCCAAATACTGGAATTTCAAATCCAAATGTGGTACCCGGCACAGGTAATTCAGTTAGAAATACTCCAGATCGCAGTGACAAAGTGCAACCTGGCAGAAGTAACAACCAAGGAAATGTCACTACGGGTCGTCAACCTTCTGACGTGTGGAATAAATATCCAAGTCGTGATGAAAGATATCGCTCAAATGGAGCAGAACCTCAACGCAATAGACCGTCTAATGTAAGGCCTCAGCAAGAAACTAGGCCAAGTAGAAGTGGAGATTCTGGTAGAAGTACATCGCCAAATGTAAGGCCTGAGAGAAATCCTCCAGTTTCTGCTCCAAGATCAGAACCAAGGTCTGAGCCAAGATCTGAGCGTCAAAACAACAATACTCCTAGCCAGAATTACAGCAGTCCCAGTAGATCAAATGATTCTGGAGGATCAAATAGACCAAGTTCTCCTTCGCCTTCAAGATCCTCTTCGGGAGGTGGTAGGCGTGGATAATCAGATAGATCTCGAATAAAAAATGGGTGAAAGCAATGCTGTTCGCCCATTTTTTTAGCACGATTAAATGACATATAATTCAAAGTTATGCGCCAATTAGCAATTCTCATTTGCAGTGTATTATGGATCAATGTGATCCAATCTCAGACAATGGATCAGGCATACCGATTCTCGGGTCTTGATGTGCAAGGCACAGGTAGATATTTGGCTTTAGGTAGCTCTATGGGGGCCATAGGAGCCGACATATCGACAGCAGCAATGAATCCAGCGGGATTAGGTTTTTTCCGCAGTTCTGAATTTGTGATAACTCCAGGAATGGGATTCACGAATATCCAGAGCACGCTCAACGGTCAGCAAGGACTCTCCCTTGACAAGACAAAATCAAAATTTATCCTCGGATCGACCGGAATGGTTAACGCTCGTGAGCCTCAGTTCTCACCAAAGTTGAAATCCGCTGTATTTGCAATTGCTGCCAATCGCACAGCCGACTTCAATCAGTCATTTACCCTCCGCGGAAATACCAATGGATCGATTGTTGAGAGATGGACCAATCTGGCAAGTGGTGTGGAACCAGACGATCTAGATGGCTATGAAACTGGCCTTGCATATAGTACCGGGGCAATTTTCGACCCAAATAACAGCCTCAATTACACCAATGATTTCAACACAAGTGGAAATTATGAAACCAGCAAGTTGCAAATCGTAACAAGAAAAGGTGGTGTGACAGAATTGGACATTGCATTTGCCGGCAATCTACAAGACAAATTGATGTTTGGAGTCAATTTTGGGATTCCATTTCTGAGATACGAAGAGCAAAAAGTATATACAGAGGATGATGTCAATAATGAAGTAAAAGATGCAAATACAACCGCTGACTTTAAGAGTCTGACTTATGGTGAGTACCTCAATTCGAGCGCCACTGGTTTCAATATTAAGATGGGCTTGATCTATCGCTTTGCTCAGGCATTTCGTATGGGTGTCGCTGTGCATAGTCCTACTTGGTATGGACTCAAAGACGCCTTTGGATCTGATCTCAATTACGACTTTACGACCAACCCTGCGTTGGATCCCGCTCCTCCATATTACGATGAATTTGACGGTTCCTATGAGTATGCAATGAGCACTCCCTGGAGATTTATCGGTAGCTTAGGAAGTGTAATTAGTAAATTCGGATTTATCAATGCCGATGTCGAATATGTCAATTATCAAGGTACAAAATTCAATTTCAACGATGTATCAGGACCTAGCGATATCATCGTGGAAGAAGCACTTAATAGGCAAATTGATGAGCAATTTCAGTCAGCAATAAATTTGCGTATTGGTGCCGAAATTGCTTTGATGGATTTCAGATTAAGAGGCGGATTTCAATTGTTGGGCAGCCCATTTGAAGGTGATGACAATTATCGCAAGGCGCTATCGGGCGGAGTTGGCTTTAGGCACAATAGTTTCTATATGGATCTAGGCTATAGGTATATGAACCAGACAGAATCATATATCCCATATGATCCAAGAGGATCTACCATTCAGGCAGGGGTCAATGATATCACCAATCATCAGGTCAATTTGACATTCGGATTCCGCTACTAATCCCTAAATTATTTAGCTGGAAATAGCGCAAATTTTGAGAATATTGGGAACTTCCCAATCAATATTTCCTGATTTGGCCATACTGCCTTTAGATCTGCAGCTACTTGAGGAAGTGGATCAGTGCCTGTGGTTTTTCTATAAGTTTGTAAAGCTGACCAAGTACTCAGATACCCGATCAATTGATCTAGACTGAATGACATTTCCATCTGAAAGATGGGCAGCTTAAGATCTGTGTAGGGGAAATATAAGTCGCTGTAATAGCTGTCAATATGCTTTCGAGCCTCGTCCCAAGAACTTCCTAAAGTTCCCTCATAAAATTCATTGACCACTTCATCAATCTGGTCTCCGAATCTCGGCAAATGATAGCCCCAAATGGCCAGCAGACCTCCCGGGCGAATAGTTCGTTCAAGCTCCGCGTAAAATGCCTGCAGGTCAAACCAATGCGCAGCCTGCGAAACCGTTACTAAATCAAAATATTTGTCTGGGAAATCATTATGCTCCGCAGAGGCCACTGAATAATGTATTCTGGGGTCGGCGAATGCTTTCTTCAACTGCTGATCACTTATATCGGTGGCTGCTATGGATGGGAAAAATGGGAGCAGGTCACGTGCGGTTTGGCCATTGCCAGTAGCACAATCCCAAGCCATTGTTCTATTCTGAACCAAATGCATCCAAGCTTCGTACCAGCTACTTGGATAAATGGGGCGAAATAGCTGATATTCAGCCGATTGTTTCGAAAACATGTCTTTCATGAGCTGATCGCAAGTTCCGAATAATTCTGCAATTTCAGTTGATTATTCGAGCTATTTAAGTGGAAGTCTCATGCCAATATTGAAGGAGGTCGCCTTAATCTTATTTAAACTTGGGCTGAAGCGATCATCGAATAAACTGCTGCTTCTACTTAGATGAGCGAAGATTCGAATATTGTTGTTGTAACAACGCTCAAAGCCAAGTCCAACATTGTAGGTATAGTATGTATTGGTTTTATAGTCACCATCCTGGAACAGGCCAGTATCATACTCTTTAGATTTGGCAGTAAAGGGGCCTGTACCTAGCTCTTGGATGATGGCTTTGTCGTATTTGGCAAAAGCAGCGATATTAATAGCAGCACCTGCTGTAAAGTATAGATTCCAACCGTCTTTGGACAATGGAATAATGCGCAGGTTGATTGGCACTTTGAGAAAATGTACCGAGTTGTAGCGAGGCAGTATCCCCTGATACTGAATATAGGAATAGAATACTCCAGTCTCAAGTCCCCAGATCTGATTGTCGAGCATGTAGGCTAAGCCCAATTCCGGGCTGATCCATGTTTGTGTATCAAATGTATGCGAATATAGGCCTCCTGATGGGCTCTGAATCTCGTTGTTGGAGAAGCCGCAAATAAGGCCGATAGTCGGTGTCCATGGGTGCTTCTTATGCTTCTCATCAAACATTTGAGGTTCATCTGTTGCTCTCAAAGGCAGCTCCAAGGGCTTGACATCTACAATTGGTAATGTTGCCACCGATTGCAACTCTAATCCATCCCCATTTTGCGAAAGCACATTTGAGGCACTACGAGATTCAATATTCCCTTCAGTGGACGTTTGGCTTTCCGCATTTTCATCGACAAGGACTTGGGAATTTGATTCGGTCAAACTTGCATCGATACCAGTAGATGATTTTGCGATATTGTCATTTGTCGACAACTCAGCGGCATTGCCACTAATTCGGTCCCTCAGATTGGAAGTACTGTTGCGAGATTTAATATTTGAAGAGGCCCGCAAAGAATTTGAATTGCTCCCTCGATGTTCAGTAGCACTTGATTTTATGCGAGCACTATTTGATTCATTTCCAGACATATTGCCAAGCAAGCTTCTTTTTGTAGACTTGCTAGATTTATCCTCCAAAAGAACCTGAGCTGAGGAAATATCAATTGCGGCGGTGCGACTTGACAATTGACCAATCTCAGATTGATTTGCAATTGGATTATCATTCTCTGCGATGGAAGGAGCAGATTGATTTGGTTGGGAATAGTCGAAATAATTGTTGGCAGATATCAATAACAAAACGATCAGTGCCAATTCCATTGACTTGATCAATACAAGTCGCCTCCTAAAAGCTTCTGCAGATTGAAGTCGATCGGAGAGTATCTTCCAATGTGAGGCTTGATAAGCGGGCTGCACGGCATGCAGCTTTTGCTTCATTCTGCCCTCCATGACGGCATAACTCTGCTGCGATTCGCTGATCTGGTCCAGTTTGTCCGACAGCAAATCCCAAGAGGATGCTTCGGCTTTTGGCTGGATTCCAGTCAATTTGTCTTTGATTATCTTATCAAAATCTGCTTGCTTCATTATTTGTTCAGGCTCAGTTTTTGCAGGAGTTCCTGCAGTTTAATTCTAGCTTTTGCCAGATTGGATCTGGAAGTGCTTTCGTTGATGCCCAATTGTTGGGCGATTTCCTGATGGGCAAAGCCATCTATTACGTACAAATTGAAAACAGTGCGATATGCAGGTGACAATTCCTGTACGACGGCCAGAATTTCATTGGCTGATAGCATACTCACCACATCAGGATCATTGTCGATGACCGCATGCACATGATCTATATCTTCGGTTCTGCGTCTGTTCTTCTTGCGATAGTCATCAATACAGGTATTGACCATAATCCTTTTCATCCAGGCTATTAGCGAAGTTCCGGTCTTGTAGGTATGGATATGTTGGAAAATCTTGATGAATCCGTCATGTAGCAAATCGAGTCCTTCGGATTCATTTCCTGCATAGCGAAGGCAAATATTCATCATCGCCGAATAGTGCGTCTCATACAATCTCTGCTGTGCCCAGCGTTCCCGCGTGACCAGTGCCGAGATCAACTCTCTTTCGCTCTGATGCATATTAAGGACTAAGTCCATACCGGTATATTCAAAAACTTCATTTAATCAACGATTAAGCCCGCATTAGTGCTGCCTCGAGGCTGACATATTATGGAAAAAAATGTTGAGTGTAGTCCTGAGAATTTAGGTTCTCTCAGGTTTCATTTTCCAAAAGCACTTCATTTGCCAAAGTTGCGGGTTTTGCCTCAGCCCAAGGATTCTTTCGTCGATTGCGAAAGATGAGCGAAAATACAGGCATAATCCATTTTCGTTCGACCATAAAAAACAAGATGGTCGATATCAAAGTTGTAAAGAGGATCACCGAAAAGGTAATCGTTTGGATCAAGTCACCCGTCGGCATCCCCCTTTGTGAGGGAAGTGTCGCTAATACCGCTGCGCCGAGTCCTTTGGGAATCATGATGCACATGATGGCAGAGTCGAATACAGGCGTATCCTTTGGCGTGCTCGCTCCGACGACGGGAATCCTAATCAGAAAGAGTAGCACCGTGGTTATCAGGCCCAAGAGTATCGAAAATTTGTCGTCGAGACGAATAGATAGGCCTATGTAAATGAAGAAGAAAGTGCGCAAAAGGAAAACTATTTCACTAAAAAATGACTTCTCATTCTCCTTCATTTCGATGCTCTTGCGAATGATAAATCGATCCATCAATTTGCTGCGCAGGAGGTAAATATTGCCGAGAGTCACCCCAAATGTCAAAGCTGTAATCGGACCGCTAAAGCCGAATAATTCGGCGATGCCGTAAATGATGAAGGCAAATGCTGGCGTAGAAAATCTCGTTCTTCTGAGGATTTTTGATTCATGCAGAAGCACAGACCAAAGTAAGCCGCCAAAGAAACCTATCGCCAATGCGAGTACTAGGGAGGACAGCATCTGTCCAATCAACATGCCTGGCTCTACAACTCCGCCTGCATACAAGCCCATTAATGTAATAGGGATTCCTAGAGTAAATACATCGCTCACGGCTGATTCGATCACTAGTACCGTAGAAGTAGATTCGCGCACTGCCACTTTCTTGACCAATGTCGTGACAACTGCCGATGAAGTTCCGCCCAGTATTGAGCCCGTGATCAAGGCACTTAGCCAGTCTAGAGAGGTGAAATAAAAACAAACACCGGCAACCACCAACATAGTGACCACGAAATTGAGAATAGTGAGATTGAAGGAGCCACGAAGGGATTTCTTCATCTCTTCGAAGTGCAAGTCTAAGCCGCTCTCAAATAGTATGAATACTAGTACGATGTTTGTAAAAATTGGTCCTATGGCGCCAAAATCAGAGGGCCTGACAATTTCAAATACTGGGCCTATCAATAATCCCAACAAGAGCAAACCAAGAATATCGGGAATTCGGGTTCTATTGAAAAAACCAACGAGGAAGTTGCCAAGAAAAATAATGGCCCCGATAAATATGATCAATAATGCTGTCGGCATAGGCCCTTGATGGCAGTTTACGGGGGAAATACAAGTCAATTGAAGATACCATTACAAAGAAATGGCGCAGCTTCGCAATCAGAGTTTGTCGGTGAGTGCGCTTAGCTTGATGTAGATATTTTGCTCTGATTTCCTTATGGTCTTGGCGATTGCTTTGGCCTCCTTCATCATGTCAGCATCATCAAAGGCCATAAGGCCTTTGAGCCATTGAATAGTGATTGTTTGGTCTCTCCACTGACCTAGCAGTTCCTGTATTTCAGTCAGCGTATCGATAGATTCCTGTTCGATCTCAAGGGTATAGAATTCCTTGAAAAAGGATATTTGATGCAGCAGTCGCTTGATCTCTTTGCGGATAGGATGCAGATCTTTTTGTTCGGGAATTGCATTTTTGAGCCATTCGATCAGGCTGTCATGATAAGCTCTCAAGACTCCTGAACACAGCGCTTCGTTGCAATGTGTCACTGATTGCTTGATCTTTTTTCCTACTTTTTTCCAGGCTTTCTCTTCGCGATTTTTGTCAAGATATCGTTGCAGATCAGCAATCGTGTCTACAAAATCGTCGTCGAGTATTGCATGTATCGAGGCAGGCAATTCCTTCTTGGATACCGATTTGAGTTGAGCTTGTACGACAAATAGGTCGCGCAAAACTGATAAACGCTTAAAGGTCTTCCTGAATGGTTTTTCGATTTTACCTTCTTTGTCGAGCAGACCCATTTCTCCCAAGAGACTGATCAGAGCCCTCAATTTCTTCAGATATACCCGCAATTGATGCACTAGTTCCGACTCGGGGGCCTGTGCCAGTGCAATCGTTAATAAGGTTGCCTGGTCTAATTTCAGTTGAACTGAATCTGCTAATTCTTGCATTTGTGTATTGTTGAGAGTGGTACAAGTTCGCAAAAAAATGAAAGGCTGTATCCTTTCCTGCGAAATTTAATATAGAAAATGAGGGGTCGAAGTCCTGATTTTACAAAGGCAGAAGATGGCATTACTCTGCTTCTTCTTATTCATCACGGCTGATTCTACTCCAATTTTCGTACAAAACCTCCTGATTAGGTCTGTCCTCTGGAATGCTCTGCAAGGGCTCACAGCTGTACCAATGTTCATGCATATCTGCTGGCAAGGTCATATATAATTGTGTTCCCTTGGTCTTCCATGCGATCATTTCGTCGCTTACCGACTTAATTATCCGTGCAGGATTGCCAACACAAAGAGATCGGGGAGGAATAATCGTGCCCTCCCGCACAAAACTCATAGCACCGACAATTGATTCTTCCCCAATCACCACCCTATCCATTATTACGCTATTCATTCCGATCATGGCATTTCGCCCGATATGGGCACCATGAATGAGCGCATGATGTCCAATATGAGCCATGTCTTCAAGCACTACTGTGACGCCTGGAAACATATGTATGGTGCAATTCTCTTGGATATTGCATCCATTACCCACCACGATGCCACCCCAATCACCCCTAAGTGCTGCTCCCGGTCCGATATAGACATCTTCTCCGATGATCACATTGCCGGTGATGACGGCACTTGGATGAACGAAAGAGCTTGGGTGAACTACAGGAATAAAACCTTTGAATGCATAAAACATAGCGGAGAAATATCTTAAAAAATGCTAAATTAGAATCCATTCCAATATGAGCAAATTTGTCATAACGGCTAAATTCAAATTGAGAAATACAGTATTTTGTTAACATTCGCCTACCATTAAATCACTCCTATGGGCGGTTCAGCAGATCAAATCCGGTTTCAGGACGCTATCCTAGAGGCCATATTTCAGCGCTTTACAAAGCACTCGGAAGCGATATCTGATATTTCGAAAGTACTTGATCTTACGGTCAATGCCATTTATAGACGTGTGCGGGGTGAGACCATTCTTAGTCCTGACGAAATCAAAATCCTGGCCTTACACTACAATATTTCCCTTGATGGGCTATTGGTCGATGATCAGACTTATGTGCCATTCAACTATTTTCCTTTAATAAAGCCAATCAAAAGCATATTGGATTATTTGGAAAATATGCGCGACGACTTGCTGAAGATTACAAGTTTACCCGATGCAATGCTATATTATGCATCGGCGGAAATTCCCATATTTTACTACGCATATTTCCCTGAATTGATGTCATTCAAACTATACGTTTGGGCCATTACTGTGTGGAAATTGGACTATTTGAAAGACAGAAAATTTGAATCCAATCTGCTGACAAGTAAAGAAAAAATGTTGATTGAGGAAATACTGGCTATTTACCGCAAGATGCCTTCTATTGAATTCTGGAGCCTAAATATATTTGACAACACACTCAATCAAATCGAATATTTCGCATACATGAATGGCTTTGTGGATCCAGAAACGCCATTGCAACTCAGCCTTGCTGCTGAAAAATTGGTAGCGCACTTGCGAGAGGTGGCCAAGAGTGGGCACAAACTTCTACTTGGTGATACAGGTGACTCGGGTTCGGCTTTTGAGCTTTATCACAATGAAATGATCTTCACCAACAACACTGTTTTTGTCAAAAATCCATTGAAAGACATCGTATTTTCAAGCTATTGCAATCCAAATTTCATAAGTACAGAGCATTCTGGAATTACAGCGCATTGCTTCGAATGGTTTATGGACATCAAAGATAAGTCCACCTTACTCAGCCATAATTCCTCAAGGCATCGCGATCGATTCTTTGACAGCCTGGCCCGTAAGACTAAATCCTCGATCAACAGGATCACTCAAATAGCTGAAGAATTAAAACAAGATTAATTCTTCCAAAATGTGCTGTTTGCAAGTTGTAAGCCCTTTCAATTGGTTTGAAATGACTTAGTCAAGGACAATTGTATTGTCTTTAGCAAAGCAAATCTCTGTTTGTTTTGTTAATATTGTAAACACAACGATCGACAAATGGCAATTATCAATAAAGGAGACAAACTGTATGGCATGGTGCATTGGAAATGCCCAAAATGCAATGAGGGCGAGCTATTTAGCGAAAAGTTGAGCTCAGTTCCGAAGTCATTCAAGATGCATGCCAAATGTCCGGTTTGCGGGCAAAGCTTTATTCTAGAGCCGGGATTTTATTGGGGAGCCATGTATATAGATTACCTGTTGGCCTCCTTGATTATGTTTTCTGTATTTGCCGTTGCTTATTTCGTGTTTGATCTAAACGTCTTTCCAGCATTTGGCGCAGCCTTGCTTGTAGCGACCTTATTATATGTATTTATCTATCGCACAGGTCGGGCGATCTGGATCAATGCATTTATCAAATTTGATCCACCTAAAGACAAACAATAGGCGGCTATAACTTCGTTGTGCTAGTCGGTGCTGTCTGAGGTTCGTCGCGCAGTTCTTCTACTTTATAGACAATGTACTTTGACTCTCCAACCACATCAAGCTGAACGAATTTCTCTTTGTAGTACAATTTGACTTTGTGGTCGTGTTCCATTGCTTGCTCAACTTGTTCGTAGATGGCTCTGTCAGGCATCGAAAAATTCCAAGTTGTAGCTGTCATATTACCTTGAGTATTGCTCCCTGGAAACATACCTGTGTTCATTTCTCCTTCGTAGGTCTTGAATACATAGCCTTTCTTACTAGCCTTCAACACATAGCCAACCCGGTTGCCATCACTATAAGTACCAAATACCATCAAGGCGCCAAAACCAAGACCCGCCAATAAAATCAGGCCTAAGATCCATTTTAGCTTGCGTCGAGTCGTAAAGAATTTGGGTTTGATGGCGGTCATATTGATATGGGCTTTCAGATTATGTTAAATCAAGATGCATCTTGTGTAATTAGAAAGCTTCTCCTTGAAATTGAGATTCTAACCTACCTTTGCATCACTGTCATGAATATAACAATCAATTATGAAGCGCAATAAGTTCCTTTTACTCATATTAAGTTTGACGGCATTTGGCCTTGGCTCCTGCGAGTTCGAATCACAAGCTGACAAAGAAGAAGCACAAATGCTGGAATACATCGATTCACATCAGATCGATGCGATCAAGCATGAATCGGGACTCTACTACCATATTGATAGTTTAGGCACTGGAGCTCAGCCAGTCAACTCGACCTCGCTGATCACAGTTGATTATTCTGGCAAGACATTGGATGATGTAGTGTTTGATGATAGCGATCCCGGAGATCCTTTGCAGATCAATCTCAACCTGCTTATTCAGGCCTGGGGGATAGCAATTCCGTTGATAAGGAAAGGTGGGAAAATCTGGTTTATACTACCTTCTAGACTTGGCTATGGCGATAAAAAACAAGGCAGCATTCCAGCTAATTCAGTGCTGATATTCGAAGTTCGATTGCTCGATTACGTCAACTGAGATGAGCCGCAGTCCTGCAGATACTATAGTGGCGCTGGCCACTCCTCCGGGCATTGGAGCCATCGGAGTGATCCGCATATCAGGCGAGAACTCCATAACTATAGTTCAAAGCATTTTCAGAGGAAAAGATCTTCAATCCCAGGCATCTCATACTGTGCATTACGGGCATATCATGGATGCAGGCCAGGTGCTTGATGAAGTAGTGGTGACCTTATTTAAAGCTCCAAATTCATTTACCAAGGAAAATGTCATTGAGATCGGTTGTCATGGCTCCGAATATATTCTCCGGCGAGTCATCATGTTGCTGGTGCAGCAAGGAGCCAGATTGGCAGAGCCAGGCGAATTTACCCAAAGGGCATTTTTGAATGGCCGGTTCGACCTTGTACAGGCTGAAGCTGTGGCGGACCTAATAGAAAGCGAATCCGCTGCTGCACATAAATTGGCGATTGATCAGATGCGGGGCGGATTTAGCAAAATGCTACAAGCATCAAGAGAATCCTTGATTGAGTTCGCGGCGATGATTGAGCTCGAGCTCGATTTTGGAGAAGAAGATGTCGAATTTGCCAGCAGGTCAGATTTGAAGGCACTGATTCTCAATATTTTGAATCAGATACAGCCATTGATGGATTCCTTTGCATTGGGAAATGCGATCAAAAATGGAATTCCCGTTGTGCTCGCCGGCAAGCCAAATGCTGGTAAATCTACTTTGCTCAATGCCCTGCTCAATGAAGAGCGTGCGATTGTCAGCGACATTGCTGGTACCACACGCGATACTATCGAAGAAAATCTCAATATCCAAGGCGTCGTCTTTAAACTCATCGACACCGCCGGGCTCCGTGATGCTCAGGACCAGATCGAAGCCATAGGCATCAGCAAATCGTTGGAAAAAGTGGCTCTGTCAACCTATCTCCTATTCCTGTGCGACGCATCAGAAATCGGTACTGATGCTCTATTAGAAGAACTTCGGCAGCTCGGCAAATCACCGCATGAAGTTCTCGTCATCGCCACCAAAATGGATCAAAGCGATACCTGGGACGGTTCGGCAGAGTACCTCAAGATGGAAGGTTACCACTGCATCTGCATCAGCGCCGCCAAGAAGCTACATCTCGACACCCTCAAGCAAAAGCTTTACGATTTAGCAATCCATCAGAGTCCAAGTAGCGGCGATATTCGCATCAGCAATCTTCGCCATTTCGAGGCCCTCAATCAAACTGCCAAATCACTTGAATCTGCCCTCGACAATCTTGATGCGGGCTTGAGCGGTGATTTACTTGCTCAACCTATTCGACATGCTTTGTATCACCTTGGAGTGATCAGTGGGGCTGTTTCTACGGATGATTTGTTGGAGTATATTTTTAGTAAGTTTTGTATTGGAAAGTGAGGCAAACAAAGCACGCAAACATAAAATAGCTGGTATAACACCTTGACATAGTGACCAATAGCTAACTTTTTCATCAGCTATTGATGGAAGGGATGCTATTATTCGCTTCTCAAAAATACTTTGACTAAGGATTACAACTATTTCGTAACAAACAGGATATATTTGTTGTTAAGAACACTTTCAGAGCAGATTTAGCTTTGGAAAACTAAGTAAAGTGGACTTATTATAAATAATTGGGGAATCATGCACAAAGAAGTCATTAAGATTGATTTTGATATTAAAACAATTTCAGCGGTGTTCCTGGCAATTGAGTTCAAAGAAGCGGAACAATTTGTTGTGCACTTACCGAGTATTGAAATATCAGGCTATGGAGATAGCATCAATGAAGCGAAGAATATGGTAGATGAGGCTGTAAGCACGTTTTTTGAAAATCTGATGGCCCTCGATAAAAATGAAATTACCAAAGAGCTTAATAGAATGGGATTTAAGAATAGTCAATATTTCAAGAAGAGATTTGAACGCAGTTATGTGGATTCAGATGGAGACTTACAGAACTTTGATATCCCAGCAGATGCATCAGTTAGCCACGAACTACTATTGTTCTAATTAGTACGAATGTCTACTTATAGATCTGTAGATACAAAATGCTGGATAAAATTCCTCACGCAACAAGGTTTGAGTTTAAAGAGGATAAGTGCATCGCATCATCAATATGGGAAAGAAGGTCTTTTAAGGGCAATACCAGTTTATGAGCACAAAAAGGAAATTCCTGCATCTCACATAAATGCCGGCCTTAAAACTTTGGGCATTTCAAAGGAACTTTTCGTGAATTGGCTCAAAATAAACTGTTGAAATCTTTATTACACCTCTAGCTTCCATTTCGAAGCCCTCAATCAAACTGCCAAATCACCAGAATCTGCCCTCGACAATCTTGATGCGGCTTGAGCGGTGACCTACTTGCTCAACCCATTCGTCATGCTTTGTATCATCTTGGAGTGATCAGTGGGGCTGTTTCGACTGATGATTTGTTGGAGTATATCTTCGGTAAGTTTTGTAATGGGAAGTGATAGACATATAAAGCAAGCCCATAGTATAGAGTTAAGTGCGGATTATAACTATTTGTTATTATGCCCTGCAGCCTGGGCTATACGGGCAAGAATGCAAATATAGCAGCTAATGCCTACGGTTACGGCTTCATGTTAAACGCTCGCCGCCGCACTCATTCCGAATATTAATACAACAATGGATATTACTACTAAAATAGCTTCCA
Source organism: Saprospiraceae bacterium (assembly GCA_039927395.1). GTDB lineage: Bacteria > Bacteroidota > Bacteroidia > Chitinophagales > Saprospiraceae > JBDSUZ01. The sequence goes on from JBDSUZ010000426.1 coordinate 20,476, forward strand.
GAGCTTGCATAATAAATAGTTTTTGATTTGCAATCTAAAATTATTTCTAACAATTGTCTTTTACCCAGTTTTCAAATGCGGTAACTTCTACCCCAAGTGTTCTGAGTCCGGTTTTGATGTGATGGGCGGGAATTTCTTTTTCTGCTTCCCAAACTGGAATTGTCCTAAAACCCGGCTTTGTGTATTGAAAATGTGAACCCGCAGTGCGATTATAGCTATAACCATGTAATGCTAGAAATTTAATCCAGCACTTTGTACTATAAGGCTTATGACTCACTAAAAGGTCATTGGAGCTGAAATCGCATCCGAGGGAATTTCAAAACCTTTCAGGTTACCATCAGCATCAACACTTGATCGGCTAAATTCTTTACGATCGGGAAAAAGCAATGTTCTAGGAACAAAACCATATTTCCGAAGCTCTTCTGAGGTCAAAGATGGTCCTTGCTTAAGTAAACTTGTAAGATACACTTTAACTGTTTCGGTAAGCATCTCCTCTGCTTGTTCGACTGTCCTTCCATAGGCCGAAATATCTAAAGTTGGAATGACCTTCATTACAAAGTCTCCTTCTTTGAATTGATGCACCCATACCGTTGCAACAATTTTTCTTTTTTTGAAATCAACTTTTATGGTGTCTTGAGTAAGGTCTTTCATTTTGCTTTTGGATTGATAGCCTGCAAATCCAGCAGGTTTCCCAACATTGTGTAATGATACAACAAAAAAATATTTTGCTTAAAAGTTCAAAAAAACTTTAAACTTAAACTTTCCTTCACATAAGATTCAAAGCTACAATTGGACCACTTTCCTAGATCCCAGTCTTTAACTCCTTTATAGGTCAACTAGTTTCATTGGCTTGTCTTGCCTAAATTGCCCCCCTAACTTGCGCGTATCAGGCGTGCAATTTTTGCCATTTTCGGTAACTTAACGCAATTGGATAGAATACAAATGAATGAGATCGAAAGAATCAATTAAAAGTCAACTACGTAGTTGCTAGTGTACCCTATTTGTACCCCAACAACATAAAACGCTTTGTTTATAAGGGAAGTTACTTTTTGTATTGGGAAGTAAGGCAAATATCTATTAAAGGATTAGAAAAAGAAGAGGAATAAATGAAGCCAAAGTATACCCGCTCGGGTATACTTTGATTACAAATAGCATATTTTATACCCGATAAGGTATAAATACTGTCGAAATCTAAATTTTATACCCGAAAGGGTATATTCATGAAATAGTACTATATTTATACCCGATAAGGTATAAAACATGCGACTATACGAATTTATAAAGGAGAAAAGAGGGGCTGCGAGGCTTACACAACCGGAACTGGCTGAAAAGGCAGGGGTTGGCTTACGCTTTATTCGGGATCTGGAACAAGGCAAGCCAACGCTGCGACTTGATAAGGTAAATCAGGTATTGCAGTTGTTCGGCTTTGAGCTGGGACCAGTAGAAATAAGCAGAGCCTTGGAGCTAAAGTCAGAATCAGGAAAATTCAACCTCAAGTCAGGAATTTAGAATGAAATTGAAGAAAAAGTAGAGATGAAAAAGGCTGAGATAAAAATACATAGCGAAACAGCGGGCTGGCTCATACAAGATGAGAACGGTTACCATTTTTTCTATGATGAATCCTATCTCAAAAAAGTCAATCCAGAGCCTATAAGTCTTACGTTACCATTGCAGGACAATGTTTTTTCAAGCAAGGTCTTGTTTCCGTTTTTTGATGGTCTGATACCTGAAGGTTGGTTGCTTGAAATAGCTGAAAAAAACTGGAAACTCAATCCAAGAGATCGTATGGGCTTGTTATTAGCCTGTTGCAAAGATTGTATTGGTGCTGTAGAAGTTCATCCGGTATATGAAACTGAAAAATGAACAAACGCTGTTTATATTGCTATTTGACTCTGCAAGGAGAAGAAGTGGATTTTCATGCTACTTGCAGTAAAAAAATGTTTGGAGTACCTGTTCCGCCCGAGTTGACCTTCAATGAAAATAACATGGAAGCATTGGCAGAGCAGGTTATACAAAGCCAAACCACTATTACCGGTGTTCAACCCAAATTATCACAACATCTCGCATCAGCTGATGCGCCCAACGGGCCAAAACGATTTACGATAGTTGGTATGTGGGGTGGTTATATCCTAAAACCACCTTCACCACACTACCCCCACCTGCCAGAAGTAGAAGATCTTAGCATGCACCTCGCAAGTATTGCCAAAATTCAGGTAGTGCCCCATAGCTTAATCAGGCTTCAATCTGGCAATCTGGCTTATATCACCAAACGTATTGATCGCGTAAAAAAAGCCAAGTTGCATATGGAAGATATGTGCCAGTTGACAGAAAGATTGACTGAGGACAAGTATCATGGCTCTTACGAACAAATTGCAAAAACAATTTCTAAATATTCTGCAAATCCGGGTCTTGATGTTGTGAACTTTTTTGAGCTGGTGCTATTTTCTTTCCTAATAGGAAATGCAGATATGCATTTGAAGAATTTTTCATTGATTCGTCAACCGACAACCGGGCCTGTTCTAAGCGCTTCATATGACCTGCTTGCAACTGCTTTGGTTAATCCAGCAGATAATGAAGACCTTGCCCTAACTCTAAATGGCAGGAAGAAGAAAATCACGAAAAGCGATTTTACTACAGCGTTTACCAACTTAAAGCTTGATAAACGTCAACAGGAAAACATATTTAAGAAAATGTTCGAAGCAATACCAAATTGGCTTGCTTTTATAGACAATAGCTTCCTGACAGAAGAAATGAAAATTTCTTATAAGCAATTGATTCAAATTAGACAGGATCGATTACGACCTTGATGTAGCGGAATCGACGATGATTTGTTGGATTATATTTTTAGTAAGTTTTGTATTGGGAAATAAGGTATCGACCGTTAAAGTCAATCTATAGCTTTACTTTCTAATTAATAAAGTAAAGGTCTAACTTTACTAATTATTTGTATTTGTCAAGTTAAATATTTACTTTTGCTCTACCGAATTCAATTTAATATTGCCTTATGAGTAAGTTATCACTTCAACTACAGCAGTTAAACAACAAAATGAGGGGCTTTGCATCTCTTACACAGTTAGCTATGCCTCCAACTGGTTGGATAAAAGCTATACGAAATGCCATCGGCATGTCGATGCTCCAGTTGGGCAATAAATTGAATGTATCCAAGCAGGCCGTTCAGGATATAGAGAAAAGGGAAAAAGAAGGGTCAATAACCCTCAAATCATTAAAGGAAATAGCCAGGGCCCTGGATATGCAATTGGTGTACGGTTTTGTGCCAAATGATGGGAGTCTTGAGGCCCTGATTGAGAGAAAGGCAAAAGACCTTGCCACTCAGATTGTTATGAGGGCAGCCACCACTATGAGTTTAGAGAACCAATCTAATAGCAAAAAGCGCATAGAGAAAGCGATCAAGGAGAGGACGGATGAGATTATGTATGAAATGCCTAAGATCTTATGGGACTAGATTTACACTACATCGACGGACAAACACCCTTGGATGAAGATGAAAAAGATGGGTTGCTAATTCCCACAATTGCCACTCACGGCGAATTAAACGAGTTTGAACAGAAAAATATTGAACAGGCAATAGAGTGGACATTAACACGAAACTTTAAGCAGTCGGATGTTTTTGACGAATCATTTTTACGAGAAGTTCACAAAAGAATGTACAACCAAGTTTGGTCATGGGCTGGCAAATTCCGGAAAACCAACAAGAATATTGGCGTAGACAAATTACAAATACCGATTGACCTACGAATTTTATTGGGTAATGTACAATACTGGGTGGACAATAAGATATACACTCCTGATGCAATCGCCATCAGGTTTAAGCATCTCCTTGTGAGTATTCATTGCTTCCCAAATGGCAATGGGCGGCACAGTCGGCTAATGGCCGACATCATCATCGATAAAATATATAAACTACCGGTTTTTACATGGGGTCCCAACAACCTTTCCAATACTGGCAATATGCGAACAAAGTATCTAACAGCTCTCAAAGCTGCCGACAAAGGTGACTACAGTCTACTGCTGGCTTTTGCAAGATCATAAGAAATGGCACAGCAAAATCAACTTTTGAATTACAAGAAATATTTTTACAATAAGTCGTTGACATATAGGGTTGCATAGATGAGCCGTCGAAAATTTAACATGAATGATATATCATACTTAAATAGCTTAAATGAAGCTTTAGTGAATGACTTATGATACAATCTGTCGAATCATCTCAAGACTCGGAAAATGTCGTTCCACCGTCACAACAATTGTTTCCCCCCCCAACAAACGTTATCCCCCACCCTCCCATTATTTTCAGATATTTGGACAGCGTCCGATGTGGCTGCCAATTCACTAAACTGAAGATATCGTGTCCAAACTATTACTATCCCTATTGCTGCTTTGCGGATTTCACCAAATGAAGGCGCAGGTGTATCGTGGGGTCAATATCAATGCAGTGCATTTTGCTACCATGAGCAGTGGAGCCTTGACAATGTTGAATGCAAGCGGAGCCGATGTCATTCGCTTGTCGTTTGGTTACTCGCCTTTGGTCAATAAGACTCCTCCTTATGCTTATAATGCTGCTTCGTTCAATTACTTGAATAATGCGCTTAACTATTGTGAGGCTCACTCGATCAAAGTGATCATTGATCCGCATACGACCCCGGGCACAGCAAGTAATTATACGATGAATCCGACGGATCCATTTTGGATCGATCCGACTTATCATCAATATCTGTATAGACTGTGGGATACGCTTTCTACGATCGTCCGCAATAGAGGTGATGTCATCTATGGTCTAGACTTGATGAATGAGCCTTCGTTGCCTTGTTGTGATCTTCAGCTCTGGAATAATATGGCTGATTCGCTGACAACAATCATTCGGGCGAATGGGGACAATCATCCGATCATCGTGGAACCATTTAGTTACATCAATGGCATTGGACAATACATCACGCGGCTCAATGCGATGCCGGAATTGGTTCTTCCAGACGACGACAATCTAATTGTGAGTCCGCATTTTTACAATCCGCAGGGATTTTCACATCAAGGTGTTGACGGCCGCTCGGTGGGGCAACCTTACCCGGGAGTGGTCAATGGTATTTATTATGACAGTTTGGTGCTTGTAAATAGGATGCAACCGATCGTCGATTTTCAAAATTCACATGCAGGCATCCGAGTCTTGTTGGGTGAATTCAGTGCCTCGAGAGCAGGTGGCGATGATAGCAATGTCTATATCGATGACTTGATAGGAACATTTGAAGCCCATGGCTGGGATTGGGCTTACCATGAATTCAGAGGAGCTGCTGTATGGGATGCTGAAATGCCCTTGGGCAATAATGACGCAGCAACGAGAGATACAAACCTAGCTAGAATGCAGACCTTGATGCATTATTTCAGATTGCGGGAAAATGTGCTGCCAATCTACAGTGCAATATTGAATGTCAAAGCTTTAGAATCGGGTAATGAATTGAATTGGGAAATATATGCTGATGAAATTAGAATAAATATATCGATCGAAAGAAGTACAGATGGGAATGTATTCGAAGAAATAAGTGCTCAGCTGCAGAGCAATGCATGGAACAATTATACTGGCTATTATTTAGATAAAAGTCCGATAAATTCTGGCTATTTCTACAGATTAAAAGTCACCGGAACTGACGGAAAGGTAGTGTACTCAAATATAGTGTGGGCCAGCGGTCAGAAGAATCAAACTACAATTGTATCACCTACAATCAATCGAGGTGAATTAAGAATTAATAGCAGTAAAGGCGCTGATCATCAAGATATTATCATAATAAATACAGTGGGAAATATTGTGGCGAAATTCGATCAGAGAGATATTGATGATCTAAGTCTCGATATATCTTTCCTTATTCCCGGCACCTATTTTGTAAAGATAGGAACAGAATTCTTTAAGATAATTAGGATCTAATTATCCTCATTTTTCAAATTAAAAATAGAAGGGAGATTATTAAACAAAAGAATGCTTAATAATCTCCTTTTATGATTTTCAATTGAGCGATCTACAAGATGAATTTTTAATCCATTTCCACGGCGCCATCGGTATTAGAAATGACCGAAGCGATGCCATTGTCGCGTGATGTGGCAGATTCATACATCTCAGAGCTACCGATAATCTGACCGTTGCCGGCTTTCAAGTTGAAGTAGAACTTGCCATTGCTGGAAGTCTTTTTCTCAAACTGACTATCATCCTGCGAGTTGATCATGACCGAATCAATTCCACTTTGACAGGCATTCATGCTTGAGTATCCCTGACTGGCCAGAATTACCTGACCATTGCCGGCTTTGAGACTGAAGTAATACTGGTCTTTGTCTCCTTGTTTTATCACAAACTTTCCCATTGTACAGCCTTTTTTGATAAGCTGAAAATTAGCAAAATTCCTTTGAAATGTATCAAGTCTATCTCATTTTAGTACTAAATACTTACAATTGTCAATGATGAAGCGATCCCTATCCAATATTACAAACAGTGGTAAAATTGCTCAAGTTTTCAAACGATTTGGCCCAGATTTCAGCGCAGCAAAGCTGCATTAAGTGACCTTAACAGTATGATTACTGCATCATCAACATGCTGAGCAACACAGATATTTCCCTATCTTGCCATAGGTACAGAAAATTCAAAGAACAACAGCTCTAAGCCATCAAGTGCTGTCAGCAACAATCGGAGGCAAAGACATTTCCCAATATCGGGCCGACAATCAAGACATCAAAGCATCCCAGAAAATAGAAATGCAATGAAAAGCTTATTTGACAAATTTAAGCTAGATCACGAAAAAGAGACCTTAGAGACCGTCATCATCAATATTGATAATGGTGTGGTTTTTCGTGGTACGAATCTGTGGGTGCTGATATTTGCCATATTTGTCGCTTCGCTCGGACTAAATGTCAACTCTACAGCCGTCATCATAGGTGCAATGCTAATCTCACCTCTGATGGCCCCCATCATGGGCGTTGGCTTAGGAATAGGCATCAATGACCTCTTGCTATTGCGCAAGTCCATCTATAATTATGCCATAGCAACTGGCGTGGCCCTGGCAACATCTACCCTTTTCTTCTTACTCTCGCCGCTTGATGATGCACACTCCGAAATCTTGGCAAGGACCACTCCTAACATTTACGATGTATTGATCGCGGTATTTGGTGGTCTGGCAGGGATAATAGCTACAGCAAGTAAGCAAAAGGGCAATGTAATACCAGGGGTGGCGATCGCAACTGCCTTGATGCCCCCACTATGTACAGCAGGGTATGGCTTAGCAACATTTCAGTTTCAATATTTCTTCGGTGCATTCTATCTATATTTAATTAACACCGTCTTTATTGCGCTAGCAACGTTCCTAGTTGTCAGATTTCTTCATTTTCCCCGCAAGCACCTTCAAAACCCAAGGGCAGATAAGATTGCACAAAGAATTGTCCTCGCAGTTGTGTTGGCAACCTTGTTTCCAAGCCTATATTTTGGCTACGACCTCGTGCAGCAAGAACGTTTTAAAAAGAATGCAAATAACTTTATTACAAATGAAGCTTTCTTTACAAACGACTATTTATTGAGCAAGAAAGTAGATCCAAAAACAAAATCAATTACCCTAGTATTTGGAGGTAAAGAAATCTCAAGTAAGGACATCGCGAATCTAACAGCCGAGATGAAAAAATATGACTTGGGAGCTGCAAAATTGGAGGTCAAGCAGGGATTTGCCTATCTGACAGAAACTAACTCAAAGCTACCCAACGAACAAACCGTACAACTAACGCAGGCATTAGCAGTTAAGGACGCTAAAGAAAAAGAACTCCAATCACAACTTGACAGTCTAGCAAAGGAAGATCAACTAGGTAGGCAAATATTCTTTGAAATCAAGGCTCAATATCCGATGGTCAAAAAAGCCATCGTGCAGCCAAGTATCATACTAGGTGCTACTGCTCCTGATAATAGAACGGTACTGATATTACTCTCTATATCATCAAATATATCATCACGAGATAGAGCAAAGCTGAAGGCTTGGCTAAAAGTGCGGCTTGATCAGCCAAATATTAACTTGATATTTGAGAGGTGAGATTGATCTATTGAGAACTTGATTTCAACTCATTAACTCCAACAACTGAATAATATGGCTGGTATCTTACTAATTACCGTTTTTGTACTCGGCTATATAGCCATCGCATTTGAGCATCCACTCAAACTCAACAAGGCAGCGTCAGCACTCATAACAGGAGTACTTTGCTGGACAATCTATATGCTTCAGAGCAGTGTCACGCATACTGTAGGCGAAGAATTGATCCATCACCTTGGTGAAATCGCAGGGATTTTGTTTTTCCTTCTTGGTGCAATGACAATCGTAGAATTAATAGATACTCACAATGGTTTTGACATCATTACGCAAAAAATAAACACTAATAGCACTAGCAGATTGTTGGTAATAATTGCTGTGGTTACCTTTTTACTTTCAGCGCTATTGGACAATTTGACTACATCGATAGTGATGGCCTCACTCGTTACAAAGATACTGACCAATAAAGAAGACAAACTCTGGTTTTGCGGAATGATAGTGATTGCCGCCAATGCGGGAGGTGCCTGGTCCCCATTGGGCGATGTTACTACTACCATGCTTTGGATTGGTGGCCAGATCACAGCTATTAACATCATGAAGCAGCTAATACTGCCGAGCATTGCGGTTTGTACTTTGCCTGTCATGTACATGGCCTGGCTTTTTAGAGGTAAGAAATTTCAAGCAATTGATCACCCTCAGACATCACGAAAAGAAAGAAGTGATGGTCAGATCGTACTTTTTTCAGGAGTAGGGTTCTTGATCTTTGTTCCCATATTTAAGACACTAACTCACCTACCACCATTTATGGGCATGTTGTTGGCCTTGGGAATGATGTGGGTCCTAACGACGATAATCCATAAGAGTAAGGAAGCTGAAGTTGCCGAAAAATATACTGTGACCAGGGCATTGCAAACAGTAGATTCGCCAAGTGTGCTTTTTTTCCTCGGTATATTACTAGCTGTCTCTGCTTTGCAATCTTTTGGAATCCTTCATGATTTGGCAGAATTTCTCAACAAGACATTGAAGAACGATTATTTAATCGGCACCACCTTGGGCTTGCTTTCTGCATTAGTTGATAATGTACCTTTAGTTGCTGCATCGCAAGGAATGTATGATTTGTCTGTGTATCCTACCGACCATCCATTTTGGGAATTCCTGGCTCTGACTACAGGAACAGGCGGGAGTGCGATCATAATTGGTTCAGCGGCCGGAGTTGCCGTAATGGGAATTGAGAAAATTGATTTCATCTGGTATCTAAAGAAAATTAGCTGGCTAGCTCTGCTTGGCTTCGTGGCTGGTATAGGAGTATTTCTTTTGCAGCTTAATTTGCAACATTGAGTGACAGGAATGAGTTTGACTAAGCAGGCAATCGCCGCTCACAACAAAATTCTAGATCAATGACCAACGCCGCAAACACGAAAGCTTTTGGAACGGAATCACCGGACGGTGATATTCAAGAAATGCAGATTAATCGAAGAGAACCGACTGCAAATGATGTTGAGATAGACATACTCTATTGTGGAGTCTGCCACTCTGATCTGCATACTGCAAGAAATGATTGGGGCGGAACTATATACCCGGCCGTGCCTGGACACGAAATCGTTGGTCGAGTCACGAGAGTCGGTGGCGAGGTGAGTAAGTTCAAGGTTGGTGATTTGGCTGCAGTTGGTTGCTTGGTTGATTCTTGCCAGACCTGCAGTAGTTGCAAGCAAGATCTGGAGCAATATTGTCTAAATGGGTTTACGGGCACATATAATGGCAATGACAAGCATTCTGGGGCTCAAACTTTTGGTGGTTATTCAGAAAAAGTGGTCGTGAGGGAAGAGTTCGTCCTGAATGTTCCACAAAATTTGGATTTGGCGGCAGTAGCACCTTTGCTTTGCGCAGGAATCACAACATGGTCGCCGCTTAAGCACTGGAAGGTTGGCCCAGGCTCAAAAGTAGCTGTGGCTGGCCTAGGTGGATTGGGACATATGGCCATAAAATTGGCAAAAGGTCTTGGTGCTGAAGTCACCTTGTTTTCCCGTTCTGTAGGAAAAATAGAAGACGCGTTGAGACTTGGTGCTGACCATGTGATCATATCGACAGAGGAAACTCAGATGGAGTCCGTTAAGGGCAAATTTGACATAATTATTGACACCGTTCCTTCCATACATGATATCAACCCATATATAGCGACACTCAAGCTCAATGGCACACTAGTGCTTGTTGGATATCTAGGCCCGCTTGATCCTTTCCTCAATTCTGTCCCAATGATCTTAGGCAGAAAGTCGGTGGCGGGCTCACTGATCGGAGGCATTGCCGAAACTCAAGAAATGCTTGATTTTTGTGGTGCGAACAATATTGTATCAGATATAGAGATCATCCCAATGCAGGAAATAAACAAAGCCTATGAAAGACTTTACAAAGGAGATGTGAAGTATCGCTTCGTTATCGATATGGCGTCGATAAAGGGATAGTCTGTTGGCACAAATTGGACCACTTGCAAGTAGAAAAGCACTCAACTTTAGTTGCAAAACGCAGTAACCCTTGGCAACAAAGGTACTTGCCGCATTAATTTAGTCTATCTTAGAAAAAAAAGCAATGTCAGAACACGGAAAAAAACAATTTGGTATTTGGATGGATACGCATCATGCCACGATGACAGGAAGGCAAGACATAGATAGTGGAGATTTCATTGTCTTAGGTCATGTAAAGAATGACGGACCAGATAAGAATTCGAATGAAAGCGCAGCCAACAATCAGGAGATTGCCTTGACGCACAAATTCTTCAAGGAAATAGTCGCTCAAATTCCAAACATGGATGAAGTCCATGTCACGGGCACAGGCCAGATTCAAGAGCAATTTATCAAGTTTTTGGCTGATACTCCTCAATATAAAAATGTGGTGTCAAGCGACAGCACCTCCAATAAAATGAGCGATGAGCATCTGTTAGTGTTTATCACAGAACACTTTGATCAAAACAGCTAATAGTAAATTGAAATAAGGCGGTCTGATCCCGATGCTAAATCGGGACAGGCTTTGCTTTTAAGTGAGAGAGTTAAGAAGAGGAAACATCATACTATTTTCACAGTAAAAAACTGACATCAGATAGTTCCCTTCCAATTTGTTGAACACCATGCAAAATACGCTTGGTTTGAGATGGAGATGGTTTCTTTATCCCTTTAATATATTGAGACAATAGGCTTTGATTCATCCCTATTCGCTCAGACAAAGCCTTTGCATTAATGACTCTATAAAATTCAAAGAAACTTTCAAGGTCATAGGTAAATTTAATTTCCTCTCGTGAATAATCATACCCTTCGTCCTCAAAAGTCAAGTTAACTGCTTCCAAGATCATCAAATTAAGGCTCTCAAAATTGTCGGCCTCAGTGACAATGAAAACATCCCCCACCATGCCATTGGCGCTATAGCCAGTATCTTCTTTGACTACAGTAAATTTAATACTTGGCTTTTTCATCTTTTAGTCGTTGTAATTTTGGCAAATTTCAGAACTGAATTCAAGAGCCTTTCTAAACTTCTTTCCCAGCGTGATAAGGCAATGTCAACAGTCCATGCTTTGATTCGTGCCTCATAATGACATGACTCCCATTTTGCCTTACGGCAAACCACCCGTCATTCTTCAGCAACTTAAACAATTCATCATATTTTACAACGGCAAAGGTAATAAATTTATTACCACTATTCAAAAATAAAACTGCACCTGGGCTGGAATAATCAAAACAACCCATTCGCGGCATTAACCATACTGGATGCCTACTTTGCCTCTTTAAAGCCAACTTGATGGAAAAACATACAGGATTGTAAAATCAGGTTTAATAAACTGCAAAAAACCAAACTGTCATAAGTCCACAATATTGAAAAAAATACGAACTGGAATCACAAATATCCTTTCTCTCTAAAACAAGGATAAAGATCTACCGAGCACCACAAATAAGAAAAAATGAAAAAGAAAAGCCTCCTATTGAAGCACAATTCTGTGCTCATATATCCTACCATTGAAAATTGCCATCATCACGTAGGTTCCTGGCGCAAGAATTTTGGAAAGGTCTATGGCAATTGCTTGTGAACTATTGGACATTGCAAAACTCTGCGAATACAAGTTCCTCCCTAGTAAATCTCTAATTCCAATCAACATTTCCTTTCCTGTTTGCTTGGTAACAACGGTAATATTTATTAGTCCAGTAGTAGGATTTGGGAAAATATTGAATATTATCCTTTCTTGCAATTGCTCAATAGCACTAGTTGAACAAGATACTGCTGCTGTAGAAGCAATTAAACAGCCATGGGCATCAGTCACGGTAACAGTATATTGCCCTGCACCCAACCCTGAAGCAATGCTTGTAATTTGCATTGGCACTGTACTCCAGGAGTATGTGTAAGATTGAGTTCCACCTGCCACTAAAGCAGACAATGCACCATTTGTGGCAATACAAGTTGAGGCATCGGTTACATCAAAGGTGCATTCTAGAGCAGCAGGTTCGGTAATTGTTGCCGATAAAATCAAAATATTCGCGTTTGCATCCGAAACAGTTACCGAGTAAATACCCGCGATAAGCCCTGAAACGGTAGCAGTAGTTTGACCATTACTCCATGAATAGGTGTATGTGGGTGTCCCTCCGTCTACAGTTACTGTTGCCGTACCATTGTCTCCGCCATTACAACTTACAGCTGTTAAAGAAATGCCTGCAGAAAGCGAAAGAAATTCAAAAGCTCCCATATCACTATTAATTCCTTGTGGGCGCATAACATTATCAAAATCCGTTACAACAGTCGGGAGATCTACGCTAGCATCGATACACGGGCTAGATGGGTCCAGATGAAAGTCTAAGGACCCTGCATTCATAAAAATTGGATCAAGGTCAAGGCTACCCACGGAACTTGAAACAAAATCTGTAGGCATTCCCCCTTGAATATTTATAAAGTCACAGTTTCTGAAATACGTATTTGTTCCATCGGGAATAATATCAGAAGCAAATGCATTGCCTCTAAAATAACCTCCAGTAATATCAGGCAAACAGCCATAGTAAATATTGCCAATATATTTCATATTCGCACAATGCCTTCCAGCATAATGCAAGTATCTGGTTTTGTAAAATGTACAATTAGCTATGGTATTATCACCTGCATCAGATTGCACTCCATTATCAGTAAAGTTAACGCCTACATAGCAGTTATAAATAAGACAATTGATCAAAAGGTTATTATTTCCTGGATGTCCCGGTGGATTTGTGCCTCCATCACCGTCCTCAACACTATCACCAATGACAAAACCTGCAGCGCAATTTTCAGCAATGCAGCCATCAAATATGTTGTTGCTTGCGCCATCTCTAATCACAACGCAATTACCTTGGCCTCCTGGGGAATTGGCAATACCAGTATGCGTTCCTATCGCTTTGCAGTGATAGAATAAATTGAATTGCACTCCACGATGGCGCACACAAAATGATTCTCCCATATTTCTCGCAACACAATATTGTACTTTATTGTGCTGTGGGTTAAGCACCGGCAAAGAGAGACCTTGGTCAACGACTTGCTCTGCATTGCTCTTTATGGAGTACCCATGACCTGAATGTGATAATCCAGCTGTTCTTTCAATATAACAATAGGATAATATGTTATAATCACCACATAATACAACATAATAATCTGTAGAAGCATTAGCAGTATTTTCGTCACAATAAACTTTACAGCCAGTAATTGTATTGCTATTTCCATTAATACCAATCCCTTCAGCTGCCGCATTAACTACAAGGCAATTGCTTAACAAATTACTGTTTGAGAACTTGGTTCCAAGGCTTCCAAACAATATTCCCGGTCCGGCATAGCTGCTATTAATGTCCCCGATATCCATAACATTAATATTATAGATTTCTAAGTTTCCTGCATCTTGTGAAGTACCTCCTGCGACAAAACCGTAAGCATAATTTTGAATTTGAAAGTTCTTAATTACAAGATATTTTTGATCGGTGCAGTTAAACCCAATTCCAGCAGTGGCCCTATTTACTCCATCAAATGTGGGCATATCAGTGCTAACAAAAGTGGCATAGGGATCCGCATTATTCACTAGTAGCGGTGGTGCATCACCCGGCGTATTTTTGTATCCAATAAATGATATGGGCAAACCCTCAGTTCCACTTTTACCGATCACCACATTTTCAGCTCCATAGTTTCCAGCCTTCACATAGACAATATCACCAGCAGTAACGGGGGATGCTGCAGACGCAGAATAGCTAATGCTCTTCCAAGCCAAGGCTTCAGTTAAGCCAGAATTTGAGTCATTTCCCGTACTTGAAACATAGTAGGTCTGAGCAGAAACTTCTAGAAAGGAAAAAGTCGCAATTACTAAGAAGAGTAGAGATGATTTCATAAATGTAAGTTCCAGATAGTCAAGAGAATTCATTTTCAATAACTGATCATCATCAAAAAGACCCGATTGATTTTACTCCTTCCGACCTTCAAGATATGATTTCTTTCTGTTGGTACCCTACTTTAGGAATTATCCATATTTAGGAAATAGCGAAGTTAATGGCTACTATTTGTGGTGCTATTTATTAAACTCCCCAAAATGCCATAGTATCCCCGATGGATCATGCAAAAAACACTCCTTGCCCCAGGACTCAGTTCGCGTAGGAACCAATTTGACACCTTCGTATTTTCCTGGCAGATCTAAGGCATTCAGTTCCTCAAAATAACGATCTGCGTCCTCTACTTCCACAAAGATCATGGTGTTGTCTACCCAATCCTGTACAAAGGCATTTTGTAGGTAAAATGAAATGGGTCCCATCGTAAATACAGACATGTTGAACGGCAAAACCACTTCCTCAAATCCAATCTCGCGGTAAAAGCTCCTGGAGATTTCAAAGTTTTTGGCGCCGATAAATGGGCGGATGGAGATTGGGGATGGGAGCATACTTCAGTGGCTTGACAAGTGGAACAAATATGATGCAAAATGCACAATTCTACGCTAACTTAAGTGTTCAAAGTTGTCACTGATAAAGTATTTTAATTTACACTTACTGTTAACTAAAATATTAATACCTTTGCGATGAAAATAACTTTCGCCGATAAGAAGTTGGAGAAACTGGCTACCGATTATAAAATGTGCCGTAAAAAATTAGGCGACAGAAGAGCAAAACTCTTGATCATAAGGCTCAATGCTTTAAGAGAAGCTCACAATTTAGAAGATGTCAGAGACTTGCCTGGTAGCTTTCATGAGCTAAAAGGAAGTAGGAAAGGGCAATGGGCTTGTAATTTAGACCATCCATACAGGCTAGTTTTTGCACCTCTTGAAAATCCAATCCCCAGTAACGAAGATGGCCAATACATTTGGCTAGAAATCACTGGTGTTGAAGTGATCCAAATAGTTGATTATCACTAAAAGAAAGGAAAATGGAAAAGGAAAATCAATATTTTCCCCAAGTAATATTTCATCCAGGCGAAACCCTGGAGGAGAAACTATACGAAATGGGAATGGGTCCCAAAGAATTTGCAATTCGTACTGGTAAGCCCGAGAAGACAATTTCTGCCGTTCTCAAGGGTGATAGTGCCATCACTCCCGATATGGCCGTCCAATTTGAGAATGTCACCAAGATACCCGCTCATTATTGGATGAACCATCAGCGAAGTTATGATGAGTTCATAGCCAGGGAAAAACGGAAAATTGTAATCGACCAAGCTGTGGAATGGGCAAAGAGATTTCCCTTGGCAGAAATGATAAATAAAGGATGGTTGCCACCAGCTCCAACAATAAAGGAAAAAACCGTGGCAATCCTCGCCTTCTTTGGATTCTCCAGTCACACCTCATGGGAAGAGTATTATTTCAAGCAACAACTCAAAGTGGCCTTTCGCATTTCATTAGCTCAAACAAATGAGCCCTATGCTGTATCGGCATGGCTGCGGCAAGGCGCATTACAAGCAGCTGAACTGAAGACAGAACTGTATTCCGAGAAGAAATTCAAAGAATCACTGCCAAAAATTAAGGCTTTGATGGCCCAACATCCTCAGGATTTTTTTGAGCAGCTCCAGAATATTTGCCTCGCTGTAGGAGTCAAAGTTGTATTCACTCCATGCATCAAAAAGGCCCCTATCAATGGAGCGACCTGCTGGATGAATGAAACGCCTCTGATACAATTGAGCGGTAGATACAAGAGAAATGACATATTTTGGTTTACATTCTTTCACGAAGCCGGCCATATACTACTCCATGGCAAGAAAGATATCTTTCTTGAAAAAGTGATGTATTCTGATTTAGATTTGCACAAAGAAAAAGAGGCCGATGCATTTGCCTCAAAATGGCTATTGAGCGCTGAAGAGGAAGCAAAAATATTGTCAATTGAAGAATTAGATGAAGAAGTGATAAGGCATTTTGCAATTCAGTTCAATACACATCCAGCGGTCATCATTGGCAGGCTTCAGCACAAGGAAATTCTTCCTCATTCATTTGGTCGTAAATCTTTCGTACCGGTAATACTCGAATAAAAATATTAAGAAAATGACAGACTCAAACATTCTATACTTGCTACTCGCATTGATTATCGGAGCCATCATAGCCTGGCTCTTGGCCAAAGCGAAAAATGCATCTAGTCTTCAGACAAATAAAGAACAGGCGCTGCAAAGATTCAATGAACTTGAAAAGGAATTTGTAGGCTATAGGGCCACCTCAACGGCTCAAATGCAAACAGCAAATGAACGCCTTGCAGCAAGTGTTGATGAGGTAGGCAAACTAAAAGAGCTAATCCAAGATGAAGCTTCAAAGTTACTTTCCATGAATAAAATGGTATCAAGTTCTGACGCAGAGTTGAGGGCAGCAAATCGGACCATTGCAGATAAGAACCAAGAATTAGAGGCGCTCAAAGAGGAAATAAAAACCATAAAAAACGAATTCGCATCTGTCAATCAACTTTTGGCGACCGCCAGAGCCCACAATGAAGCACTGAATAATACACTTCAAACCCAAAAGGATGAAATGGAAGCTATGGGCAAAAAATTCAACCTTGAATTTGAAAACATTGCCAATAAAATACTGGAAAACAAATCTGAAAAATTTACTGCCCTGAATAAGGAAAACTTGAATTCCATTTTGGAGCCTTTGGGCAAGAATATTTCTGAATTTAAGTCCAAAGTTGACGAGGTCTATCAATTAGAATCCAAAGAAAGGTTTTCATTAGGCGAAAGGGTTAAGGAACTAAGTGCTCTAAATCAAGTAATCAGCGAAGAAACCAAGAATTTAACCAGAGCATTGAAAGGGGAATCCAAGACTCAAGGTCGCTGGGGAGAGATGATACTAGAAAGTATCTTGGAAAAATCAGGCCTAATCAAAGGTCGTGAATATTTCATGGAGCATGAACTCATGAATGAAGATGGCAAGGCGATGAAGTCAGAGTCAGAAGGAAAGAAAATGCGGCCTGATGCGGTCATCAAATATCCAGACAATCGAAGTGTCATCATCGACGCTAAAGTATCCCTCAATGCATTTACTAGGTATATAGAAGCAACAGATCCCGATGAACAAAAAATGGAATTAAAAGCACATATCACTGCGATCAAAAGCCACATAATGGCTTTAAGCGCCAAAGGATATGATGATTATGATAATGCGCTTGACTTTGTCATGCTATTCATCCCCATTGAGCCCGCATATAATGAAGCTCTAAAAGGTGACCCGGAACTTTGGCATTTTGCTTATGAAAAAAGGATATTGCTGCTAAGTCCAACTAACTTAATCATTTCCCTAAAATTAATTGTCGACCTCTGGAAAAGGGAATATCAAAATCAAAATGCAAAAGCAATTGCAGAGAGAGGTGCCAAATTGTATGATAAATTTGTAAGCTTCATCGAAAATCTGGAAGGTGTCGGCAAGTCAATTGATGGCGCCAAATCTAAATACGACGATGCATTCAAACAATTATCGACCGGCAACGATAACCTAATCGTACAAGCAACCAAATTGAGGCAACTGGGAATTAAGAACAAAAAGAAACTCAGTCAAGAAAAAGAGTCTACCGCAATTGGCGATATATTAGACTCAGAAACAGATGAAAGCCAATTGATACAAATCGAGGATTTAGATACTCATAGCGATGAAAACTGAACTAAGCTCGCCGCCAGTGGAGATCAAGGGAAATAAGTCAATCCAATCTGCAATTGCAATTGCTTGTATTCCTGGCTGATAGGATTATCAGATCCACTAAGATCCTTAAATCGCATGCGGAATTGTGGACGTAGGAATAGATTGATTCTGTGTCCAATATAGTAATCGATCCCAGCCTGTATGTGGGCGCTTAGACCCGCATTTGAAGCAAAGGTCACCGTATTGGAAGCATCACCAATTGCCATCGGATTGCCTGCTGAACTCAATACTTTACCTTCCGCAGCAAAGGAAACATTGTAGGCTGCTCCTACGAAACCATGCCATCCCCAATGTCCTTCACGAGCAATATATCCCACACTCAATGGGATATCAACAAATGTGTACCTATTGGTATTCTCGATGATACGCACGCCAGTCTTGACATCGCCCTCAGGTGATAGAAAAACGAAATTGTCTTGGAAATAATCAAATTTTTCGCGAATCTGATTGTAAAGCAACCCCGTTTTGATGGCAAGTCCTTTGTGAAAGCGAACGCCTAGCTCGCCACCAAGTTCGTAGCTATACCAAGCTGTCTCTGTTTGCTCACGTGCAACCAGCACCGCTATATTTTCGCCGCTTTTGGTGTCAAACTTGCGGAATGCAGGTCCAACTGCAGCATGCGCACTAACAAACAAATTTGGCTTGTGTTTCTTAGTAAATGAGAAGCAGGTAAGCGAATTGGTCTGGCTTCGCAGAGTCAATACCTTAGGTGTTGCTAATTGTTTAGTAGTCGCAGATATATCTAATGTATTTACCGAGCTAAAATTGGCCCTTGATGCAAGCATTTCAGCTGAAGCCGTATTCAAGGGTTCTTGAGATTCTCCAGCACTCTGAGCATCGTTTGTGGACGAATTTGATGTAGTTGTCGAGCCAACAGGTGAAGTAAGGCTTGAATTGCTTTGCTGAGCATTTGCAGTGATTGCAGCTGAATTGCTCGAAGTCCCAGCTTTAACCCCCACTCCAGAAGTCGATGCTACATCACTTTTGGCAGATTTGCTATTTGTGACCTTTGCTACTTTGGAATTTGCTTTATCAGTTGGGGCATTTATCTTGGCGATTGTGAACAAGCTATTTGGATATGAGCTTATTGTCAAGGTCTTTTGATCCTCATCTTCGTTTGCATTCTTGCTGTTCAGATCTACATTTGCAATAGTAGGTTTTCTACGAGAGGTATGCTTTGCGGAGGATTTAGATTTACTAGTATTTGTTTTAGAAACTACTGTCGCACCTTGATTTCCCGACTCACCTGCTATGATTTCATTTAAGCTCTTAGCTGAACTCGTTTTTGAGCTAGCTGTACTTGAAGCATTTGCAGATTCAAGGTTTGAAATTTCATTTTCTGAAACAGCCTTTGCTTCAAAATTGTCAGTAGAATTGGATTTATCAGCCACAGTAGCGGCATTTTCAAGGTCATTGCTTTCTGTCGGAACTGTTTGCACATCAGTAATTTGCACAGCATTGATAGCTTGCAAAGGTGTATTTTCATCGCGATTGAGTGCCCAAAATGTGATAAAGGCCCCGATTACAAGCATGGCGGCGATGGACCACAGGGTATATGGATTTTGATACCACAATATCTGCGTTTTTTCATCGAGAGATTTCTCGACATTCTCCCATACAGAAGCAGGAGGCATCATAGTTTCCTGGCTGAATGCCTCGCGTATTGTGCTATCGGAATCTTCGAATGTTTTCATATTGGGGTGCTTTTGGAAGGGCTTAGCATTCGCTGCAGGCTTTGGCGCGCTTTGCGCAATTGTGAACGAGAACTAACTTCTTCTATTTGCAATAATTCGGCGATTTCAGCATGTGAATATCCATCAATCACATAGAGAGTAAATACAATCCTATACCCCTCCGGCAAATTCTGAATATGTTTCTTTATTTCTTCGACACTTAGTTGGCTGAGCGGATCCATTTCGATCCCTGGATTTGTTTGCTCTTCCCAATCAACCAACACGACTCTTTGATTCCAACTAATGCTTCGTTGCTTTAATGCAGTGCTGACTACAATTTTGCGCATCCAATATTCGATCGGACATTCGCCATGAAACTGATGGAGGTATCTGAATATCCTCAAAAAACTGTCCTGCAAAACATCCTGAGCCACCACCTGATCTCTGCTATATCGAATAGCCACGGCATACAATGCCGGCGCATATTGATCGTATAAAGCCTTTTGTGCTTTACGATCCTGTTGAAGACAGGCATCAATGAGCGGCTGACTATTCAATGGTTCTAGTTAATGGCAAATTCAAATTAGGATACTAAAAT